>NZ_JBPCXO010000460.1:0-6386 GCF_051008435.1 Endozoicomonas sp.
GGCAACATGCCATGGAGTTTCAATGCCAAGTATTTTGGAGTAGAGTTCTTTATCACGCATGTTGGCATCCTTGCCTTGAAGTGTTCAATATAGATTAAATCACCCACTAAGATTAGGGAAGAGCCAAGCTAACTAACCAGTTCCCTGAATGGTGGTTGCAAGCAGTTGAGTATTTACTGAACTTAAAGCACAGCTTACCGGCTTTATCTTATGCAATGCTTACTCAGTATCTAAGCTCGTTTTACAGCATTTCGCCGTCTTGGACTAAGGCTCATTTGCTCTCAGCTCTGACTGGAGAAAATATAGATTCACGTAATGCCTTTTGGTGCGGTTTCCTGACCAGAGCGCAAATTTCTTATGAGCTAATGCCTGAGCTACAATCAACTTTATATGAACTAGCTGTGGGTTCAGATTTTAAAACAGGCGGTTTCGAAAGAAATATTTGTGCGCTAATTCTCCTTGACTGGGAAGAAAGCCAGCAAAAAAACTGCGTTTCTGATAGCAACCTAAAATTGAGAGAGCTACTACTTCAGGCCGGTGAATATCATGCCATTGTTTTTCTAAGAACAATTGAATCATGGTGTAACGATGATGATCGAAAGAGCACATGGCTTCCCCTCTCTATCACATTCTTAAATAAAGTCTGGCCTCGACAAAAATGCATGAGAACACCCAAGATTTCAGCGCAGCTGTTCGAACTAATATTTTCCAGCAAAATCCTCTTTGATAACCTGCACCGCATAGTTATCCCAAAGCTATCCACAGTAGAACGGGGCAACAGCTTATACATAAATCGTCGTGAACCTGAAAAGGAAATTATCAGAGATCGCCCCTTTGATGCTCTACAAGTATTCCACAGAATCTTACCAGCCGATGCCCATAGCTGGCCTTATGATATTGGCTCTATCATTCAAGACCTGCTTGATTCAGATGAAGGCATCAAGCATAAATCGGAGATGATTGAGTTAAAGAGGAGGTGGGATTCCTTATAACCAGAAAAATATGCAGAGTTATTGTATTAGTTAAGGTGGAGGTGTGGAGCTCTGATGGAATATCTGGTGCTAATTGCACCGTCACACCTCCTTTTGCTCTCGTTCCCACGCTCCGCGTGGGAATGCATACCCTACTGTTATATTACTGCTACCACTTTGTATAACACCCACTCTAACCACAACACTTTTTAAACTTCTTGCCACTTCCACAGGGGCAAGGGTCATTGCGCCCGACCTTTGGACTGTCTCTTACAATGGTTCCCTGATGTTCTGTACGGTTGAAGAAACCTTCAATGTCATCAGCAACCTATTCAGGCGTAGCAAACAATTCACTGAGATCCAGATCAGAAAGTTCTTCTCCGCCTTGCTCTTCCTTAAAACTTGCCCAATTCTCCAGCTCGGCAATGGTGTCGGTTATATAATTCTGATGAAAGGACAATGAGAACTCATCCACCTCTCCAGCTTTAAAAGTATCTTCCACTTCCTCAAGAGTGATCAATTGTTTCATATCAGGATACTGTTTATAGCAGTCACGAATACTGTCTATCAGATCCGAGAACATCATCATCTCACTGATATGAGACAGGCTGACTCGAAGATAGCCTCCCTCATATTGCAATTCTCCTCCCAACATTCGGCGACAATGATCATGCAACTGACTTTTATCCCACTGCCCTCGGCAGACCAGAGTCAGCAGTGCGTAAAATGCCTGGGAGCGGATATACTGATTAGCCTCAGGGTTTTCTGCCAGCTGTTGAATCGGTGTCACATTCCCATCGCAGACAGAGGCCAGGATACGGCTCATCCCCTCTTCCCCAATGATCCACTCGTTTTCCTCATCCAGCTGATTCAATAGTTTGATCAGAGGTGGATAAGCTCTGGTTTCTCGGAACTGAGCCAGCAGAAAGGTTGCAAATAAAAGCAGATCGGTCTGCCCATCATTTATAACTCTCTGGGGGTCAGCTGCAACTGTTTCGAGATAATCCAGCAACAAAGGTGTTGCTGCTTCCTGCTGATCAATCACTGTTTGCAGAGCTTCTCTGGGGAAAAAGCCTTCTTTATGATGAGACAGTATTTCAATGGCGTTCTGAAGATCATTCATACGACTTTTGCCTATTTCTTGGAACTACGAAGTAGAGAGATTTTGCACCGGCTATTGGAAAACTGAAGCATTCTGTCCATAGTCCATGGACTATGGACAGATCAACCACTGGTGATCAATTTGAGCGACTTACCTAGTAAGGCGTAATGTCATTACTGTCTTTGGTCATCAGATCAAGTAATTTGCGGTGTACAAACAATTTCTCCTTGCCGGATTGAATTTCGTCGAGAACTCCAATAGAACAGAGTTGTTTGAGATAAAGAGAAGCTGTCTGTCGCTTGGCAATGTTTCTTTCAGTCAAATTACTGATTCTGCAGTAAGGCTGTTCAAAAATAATCTGGACCAGCTCATGGCTGTATATTTTAGGAGCTTGTTGTTGAACCCATCGGGATGTCAGTTCCATCAACTCCCGAATACCAGCTATTTTTTCCCGGGTCCAACAGGAAGTGTTTTCTACAGCCTGCAGCATATATAAAACCCATGGCTCCCAGACTTGCTCATGAGTCACCTGATTGAGCAACTGATAGTACTGAGCTTTGTTTCGGACAATATAATGGCTCAAATAGAGAATGGGCAATGTCAGTAAGCCCTGCTCCAGCATATAGAGAATATTCAATATCCGACCGGTTCTGCCATTGCCATCAGTAAAGGGGTGAATGGCTTCAAACTGATAATGAGCCACGGCCATTTTCACCAGTGGATCAGTCTCATCTTCAGCATGAACATATCGCTCCCAATTTGCCAGTAAGTCACGAATAACGGTTTCTCCCACAGGAGGGGTATAAATAATCTTGCCCGTCAGATCATTGGCCAATGTCGTTCCTGGTACTTTGCGAACATTCATCTCGCAGCCTTTTATAGTACTGCATACTGCTACCGCCATATTGGTGGATATAGGCCTTTGAGCCAACTGCTGAACACCCGAAAAAAGTGCTGTTCGGTATCTCAGAGCTTCTTTGGTTGCAGGGTCTGCCTGGCTGTCTTCTTCGGCATACTGGAACAGCTTATCGGTGGTTGTGACAATATTCTCTATCTCGGAACTGTCTTTAGCTTCCAGAAGTGGCAGCATATTGATTAGCAGCTCCTGATTCGGGAGTAGCTCTCCGGCCTGCTTAAGCTCTGCCAGAGCAGATCGAGCCCTGATACATGCTTTGAGAACAGGCACTGTTTCCAGATTCTGGGTAGGAGGCAAAGGCGGGAGCTGGTTGTAAGGCTGGTCAAGCTGCCACTTCATGTTTATAAACCGGTAAAAAATCGACACGTAATCAGCTTATGTCGATACTATCGACATGTAAAGAAAACGTGTTCAAAAAAATCAATTTTATCGACACGTTTTCTGATTATGTCGATGCCATCAACATGAAAGTAAAACATGTTCAAAAAAATCGATTTTATCGACACGTTATACAGTTATGTCGATTTCATAAACATGTGCTAGAAGCCACTTTCCCTTCTTACCCTGATCTTCACTGACCCATAAGTTGACATATCATTCATAGGTCTTTATTTTAATTAAACACTGTTCAATTAAAATAACATTATGGCCAGAAGATACGATCACTCCAGGGAAGAAATACAACAGCTGACGCTGGAGAGGGTCAGTGAGATTCTTGAGTCAGAATCGGTTCACTCGCTTTCTTTGAGGAAGATCGCTAAAACAGTGGGTTATACGCCAGCCACCCTGATTAATATTTTTGGTAATTATTCGGGATTGTTGCTGGCCGTTAATGCTGAAAGCCTTGATGAGCTTCATGAACTTTCAGTGAAGGCTTTGGAATCTGAAACCAATGCTTTAAAAAAGTTACCTGCTCTTGCCAATGTCTACCTTACCTACGCCTGTGAGCATACTCACCGGTGGCAGTTGATCTTTGATCACCGCATGCCTGAGGGCGAAGAGATTCCTCACTGGCACCAGCAGCGTATTGATTTGATGTTCAGTTTGCTCGATGGCTGTCTTCAAACGATTGCCCCCGAAAAAAGTAGCTCTGAAAGAGAAACCGCTACTCGCGTACTCTGGGCTGGCGTACACGGTATTTGCCTGCTGGCAACAGAAGACAAACTCTTTTCAAAAACCCATGCGTCTGGAGAAATATTGATCCAGTCATTGATCGATAACTACTTGAGTGGCTGGTGTTAGGACTGCCATCAGCCCGAAACAAATAAAATAATAATGTCAGGGAGTGTCACCATGTCGGATACCCGTCAATTCAGTCTTTTAGGAAAAAGACGATTTCTGCCGTTTTTCGGTACCCAGTTTTTGGGTGCTTTCAACGATAATGTTTATAAAAACTGTCTCATGCTGATGGTGGTTTTTGCAGGCGCTTCTGTCTTGCCTGCAAGCGTTGATACCCTGGTCAACCTGGCCGCAGGGCTATTTATTCTTCCGTTCTTCCTGTTTTCAGGGATGGCGGGGCAGATCGCGGATAAGTATGAAAAGTCAGCAATTATTCGCAAGATCAAGCTCGTTGAGATAGCAATCATGGCAGTAGCTGCATACACCATTCTTTCTGAAAGCTTCACCGCCATGCTGGTTTTGTTATTTCTGATGGGGACTCAAAGCGCCTTCTTTGGACCGGTTAAATACGCTTTGCTGCCTCAAACTCTAAAAGATGAAGAACTGGTGGGCGGTAACGCTCTGGTGGAAATGGGCACCTTTGTTGCCATTCTGGCAGGCACTATTGGTGCAGGCTTTTTAATCGAGTTTCCCAACTCCAATCAATGGATTGCCAGTTCTGTTGTGGTGTTCGCCATACTGGGCTATTTCTGCAGTCGCAGTATTCCAACAATGCCGTCTACTGCTCCAGACCTGAAACTTGACTGGAACCCTGTTACACAAAGTCTGCGAACCCTTCGCTACGCCAAAGCAGACAAAGCTACTTTCCAATCCATTCTAGCCATTTCCTGGTTCTGGGCGCTGGGAGCAGCTTATCTGACTCAGCTCCCTAACTTTGCCAGTGATGTGCTGTCTGGCGGACCTCAGGTGGTCACACTGATGTTGGCGGTCTTTACGATAGGTATCGCTCTGGGCTCACTGATTTGCGAGCGCCTTTCCGGCAAAATCATCGAAATTGGTATCGTGCCACTGGGCTCCATGGGACTCAGCATTTTTGGCATTGATCTGTTTTTTGCCATCAGTCCAGTCACCAGCCCTCTTATGAGTGCAGGTGAACTCCTCGGTCAGACCTCAAACATTCGGGTGCTGTTTGACCTGGGCATGATTGGTTTTTCCGGAGGTATTTTTATCGTTCCTCTTTATGCCCTGATTCAACAGAGGGCAAAGCCGGAACAGAGAGCACAGATCATTGCCGCTAACAACGTTCTGAATTCACTGTTCATGGTAGGCAGCGCTGCGGCAGGTATTGTCATGCTGGGTGTGCTGGAATTATCGATCCCTGTTTTCTTTCTGACGCTGGCTTTAGTCAATCTGGCTGTTGTTGCCTATGTCTACTCTCAGGTGCCGGAATTTGTTCTTCGTTTTGTGATCTGGATGCTTTCTCATACTATGTATCGCGTAACCCACAAACAGCTGGACAATATTCCCCAGGAAGGAGCGGCTTTGCTGGTTTGCAATCATGTTTCCTATGTCGATGCTCTCCTGATTGGTGGCGCAGTTAAACGTCCGGTTCGTTTTGTTATGGACAGAAATATCTATAACCTACCTGTGTTGAATCGTTTCTTTAAACTCAGCAAGACCATTCCTATCTGCCCGGAACACAAAGACCCGGAAACCTTTCATAAAGCCTTTGAAAGAATCAGTGAAGAGCTGAAAGAAGGGCATCTGATATGCATTTTCCCGGAAGGGAAATTAACCCAGGATGGCAGTCTGGGCGAGTTTAAAAAAGGCATAGAGAAAATTTTGCAAAACGACCCGGTACCCGTCGTCCCTATGGCTCTGAAAGGCCTATGGGGTAGTGTGTTCAGTCATAAGAATGGGCTGGCCTTAACCACTCGCCCCAGACGCTTCTGGTCAAGGGTTGAGTTTATTGCAGACCCCCCCATTCCTGCACAGGACAGTAATGCTCACCTGTTGGAAAAGAGAGTCGCTGATATGTTGGCTTACTAAATCACAAGAGTTAAACAGGTGGCTTCTTTTTATTCCTTAACCAAAATGGAATCAGAAATAAGCTGCCTGTTAACAATGCCATTAGCGTGAAAAACAAACCAAAAAGGCTCTTAGTGGATTCCGGGGAGCTGGAAACAGGATGACTTATGTGGCTATGAATAGAAGACGTTTTCTTGTAAAACAGTGTCATGAAACTTTATGACCTCCTCGATAACGCCAAGTGCTATGA
>NZ_JBPCXO010000461.1:0-11595 GCF_051008435.1 Endozoicomonas sp.
CGAATATTTATCAGCACCAACGGGGGCTATTTAAAGAGACGGTTGGTAAATTCATTGAGAGTTTTGCAAAGAGTAAAGACCACCTGCTACCAAAATTAGCAGGTGCCATCAATGCGTAAGTCCTATGCAGGATGGTTGGCAGGTCTTTCTGCCGATTCTGGATCATGGACACCAAACCGATATCCTGATCTCTGATGGACCCAGTTATTACAGGATTCAGGTGAAAACAGTTGAAGCTTCAGGTGATGATCATACGGT
Source organism: Endozoicomonas sp. (assembly GCF_051008435.1). GTDB lineage: Bacteria > Pseudomonadota > Gammaproteobacteria > Pseudomonadales > Endozoicomonadaceae > Endozoicomonas_A. Next base: position 259 of record NZ_JBPCXO010000461.1, read on the forward strand.
GCATAATCAGTGGTCTGAAAGCAATGTAGATGTCGTTGTATATTTTGCACGTAATTCAAACTGGGGAGTCTTAGCGCCTGCTTTTACAGAAAAGAAAAGATCGCTAAAACATTCAGAGCATAGAAAGTTTATGCAGGATAGAAAAGATTTTCTTCGAGAGTTTCATCTGCTGGATACCTGTCAGGCAGCTAAAGCTGCTGCATGTTAATCTGTGGCCTTACTGAAATGTTCCCGCTGCTCAGACCAGAGCATCGGGAAAGGTTTCATACAATCCTTCATCGACAGCTGCCACTTGCCCTGATAACACAAAATATCTTCCTGGATATCCGGGGCCAGACACGTCAGGCGAATGCACTTTGAGACTCTGGCTTTATCGACCTTTTCCTTTTCAGCCAGTTGCTTAATGCTGGGGAATTTATCCCTGTTGAGCATTTTTAGCCAGCGATGGCCCTGCATCAATGCCATCTGCAGCTGTTTCATCTCCGGTGGGTCAATGGCTCCGACAGGTGTTTCAATCGTGGTTTTTCCTCCCCGGTGATTCAGGCGGATTGGAAGGGTCACTTTGATCAGGCCTTCCTGCTCCAGAAATTCAACGGCCTCGTCGCCATTCTTAAACACATAAGCCATTGTCTTTGATCTCCGTGTTAGAGGGGGATAATTCTGATACGACAGCTTGGATACCATCCGGTTTGAACAGGATCGTCAGAGTGGTTGGTGTCAGATCTATGCGGTGTATCAGAAGTTCAGTCAGTCTGCGTTTTTCCTGGGTAAACAGCTCTTCCCATATGGTTGAAAGGTTATTCAGAGATTGTCGAATGGTCTCAATAGCAATTTGTGGTTCCACCGCCTCCACTTTTTTCCAAACCTGTAGCATCAGCTCAGGGCTGGCCAGTTGCCTTCGTGTACTCTCCAGCACCAGTGTTTCCAGCACGGGGGCCGACAGGGGCGGTAGCGGGCCGTTTGAGTAGCCTTTGGACTGTGCTGAATAACTCACGTAATAACGAAACAGTTTCCCGTTTTTCTTACGAGTGCTGGTGGAGGAGAGGGCGTGGCCATCGGGGCCGTAAAGCAAGCCTTTCAGAAAGGATGGGTTCTTTCTTAACCTGGATTTTCTAGAGCGCTGGATTGACTCAATATCGAAGGCTTCCACCGCTCTGGCCCAGAGGTCGTTTGTAATAATGGCGGTGTGTTCACCGGGAAACCACTCTCCCTTGTTGCCAATTTCACCAATATAAATCCGGTTCCTTAGAATGCGGTACACCGCGTTTTTGGCAAAGGTGATACCGCCCCGAAAGCCACCATTTTTCAACGATATTAGTTTAGTTATGTAGCCCTTGGCATTGAGCATCTCACAGGTGGCTATGATGGAGCGTGTCCCCACAAAGTGCTCAAACATCAGTCGCACAACGGTGGCCTCTTTTCTGTTAATGACCAGCTTTCGGTTCACAACATCGTAACCCAGTGGTGGGTTGCCTCCCATCCAGATGCCTTTCTTTTTGGACAGTAGAAACTTGTCGCGGATACGTTCACTGGTCACTTCCCGTTCAAACTGGGAAAAAGACAACAGAATATTCAGGGTGAGTCGCCCCATGCTACTCGTGGTATTGAATTGTTGGGTCACAGAGACAAATGAAACATGATGTTGATCAAAGAGATCCACCAGCCGAGCGAAATCAGCCAGTGAGCGACTCAGGCGATCCACTTTATAAACAACAATAATATCCAGAAGCCCTGCTTTTACATCGCGTAAAAGACGTTGAACGGCTGGGCGTTCGATATTCCCTCCGGAATAGCCTCCATCATCGTAGTCGTCTGGTATGAGCACCCAGCCTTCATGTTTCTGGGATAGAATATAAGCCTCGGCAGCATCCCGTTGAGCGTGGAGTGAGTTAAATTCTTGCTCCAGACCTTCTTCTGAGGACTTTCGGGTGTAGACGGCGCAGCGCTGTTTGACCAGACCGGTTTTATCCCTTGCCATTTTTATCTCCCCTCAGGCCAAAGAAAAGAGGCCCTGACCAATAGGAACTGGTAATCAGGTTAGCGATTTTTGAGAGGCTGGAGTACATCTTTCCTCGATACTCGAAGCCTTCGGGAGTGACGACTACACGATGCAACTCGCCACTGTACTCTTTGGTCAGAACGGTTCCTGGAGGGGGTTTTACAACCCTGCGTTTCAGTGTTTTCTGTTCGTGTTCTTTATGCCGATTAGCCTCTTTAAGACGTTCTTTGGTTTTCTCAGTCATGCCGCCCAGTACCAGCTCCTGTATTCTGACCGCAAGTCGCTGACGAAGAATGCGTTGGTCAAGCTCCGGAGCCGGTTTGCCATAGAGTTGGAACCATTTCTTTCGTAGCTGCTCTGCATTCATATTTTGTAATTCCAGAACTCTCATCGCGAGAGTCTGTTCTTCCTGCCTGTCTGTCATAATCAGTCTCCGTCGTTTTTCTCAGCAGTGTTGACAGTCATGCATGAGGTGACCGGTTTATCCAGTCGAACCTGTTCTTTTTCCTGTATTGAGCGCTGGCGGTAATAGCCTCTTAAAATGGCTGAGGCTAATAAGTTGACGATCTCTTCTCTGGGATTCTCCGAGTGCATTGATAAAAGTTCTTCCATGACCTGAGCCTGATTGTTTTTCGAATTCTTATATTCAGTGTTGTCATTATCTTGTATTGAATCCATACCGACGTAACCGGCTCTATCCGGTGTTTTCCAAAGGATTGACAGACAGGGCAATCAAGTACAAGATGATGCTGTATAAAAAAACAGTGGTTTGAAGAGGTCAGGATGTAGCCGCAGTAGAAGAAGACTAAAAGCTGGAGGATCGGATGCCCCACTTAAAGCGAGTCCTGAAATACGTTCGGGACGATTACTGTCGCGAGCTGTTAAAGCTAACCGGAGTCACAAGAGCACAAAGGATTATTGCTCATGAGCCGGAACTCAGTACCACCATCAATCTGATGGAGATTGTGGCCGCTTTAGACAGGAGGCAGCGGCAGGCGTATAGCGATCTGCTTCGACGTATTGATCAGATGACAGACGAGGTGGGGCAGGAGTTGCTGGCCCGGCTGGTCAAGAATAGAGCTGAGTACATCGATCAGGGTGGCCCTTATAATCAGGCGGCCTGGGTACTTCTTCATGAACAATCCATCTTTGAACAGGCCGAAAGTGAGCGCTTTGCCGATGAGGCTCGCCTGACGGCGAAATGGGACAGTTTTAAAGTGTTATCCAGCGTCAATCAGCTCCCGGATCTGAAAGGATTAAACGAGTATCTCACGCAGCACTTTGGCGGTGATGATGAAGTGCTGGTGGAGTTGTTTGAACGCGAACGTCCATGCATTGATGGCACCACAGAAACCCTGCAGCAAGTGATGGTCTACCGGGAAGGCCTACCCAGCCTGCTCAAGGAAGTCTCTAAAGAGAAGAAAGCACTCCGGGAAACCATGGTCAGGCCAGCGAGGGAGTACGCTTTCCTCTGGAATCCAAAGAAGGGTGAGCTGGAAGTGGTGACTCGCAAGAAGCAGGAACGCGAGCAGCTGGCTCAACTTTTCACCAGCAAAGGACTGGGAATAGAGCAAGCCCCAGAAAAACTGGAAAGAAGACAGCTAACTCTTAATGTTCTGAAGTCAAAGCCAGCTCTTCCATTCACCCGGGAAGAAGGCATTGAACAGGTATCCGTCTCTTATCTGAAATTCAAATCTACCCGAACCCATGCTTTCTACACAGCTCAATCACCTGCCCGCAAAGCTCATGAGAAAGATGTTTATCAGGTAATGAAAGAGGATGAGCTGGAATTCTTTCTACAGTGTGATCACTACTCTGTTGCTGAAGCCTCCATTGCTGTGAAATTCAGGAAAAAAGAAGGACAGAGTCGTGCGAATAGCACCACCATCATTCTGAAAGATCCCTGCACCTCTAACCTGCAGGATCTGACGGAGCGGGAACGTTATCTCAGCTGGAACAAGCTCAAGGAGTGGGGGTTGACTCATGATTGATACACTGGAATTACCCAATAAGCAGCGTTCATTTCGTTACCTGGCCGGTCTGTATGAAACCGATTCAGAAACGGTTCTGAAAGCCTGTCTGGAGAACGACAGGCCTAATGACGCTGCCGATATTGTCAGCTCAGGAGCTTTGACTCCAGGTGGTTTGGCTTATGAAATTCCCATCAATACCGACGACGGAGAACAATGGTTGGAAGTGGTTGAGCGGGAGCCGGGCGTCTTCACTTGCTACTGCATCTCTGAGGGGTTTGTTGAGGTCACTGAAGAGCAGCAAAGGCAGTACCTCTATGACAAAGGCTGGTTAGTGAAAGTGCTCAAGACTCACTTGAAGCTGACAGGCGAACAGATCACGGTGATTCCAAAGCAGTTGGAGTGGCTTGGAAATATTCAGGTGGATGGGCAGTCATACCAAGTATTGCTTTCCAGGCTTCTGACCAGTATGGACGGCTTCAAGAGCATCTATCAGACATTGGAGCGCTGGCAGAGAAAGGCTTCAGGTGTTGTACTGAGCGTATCGGAGCGGTTTGACCACCTGCTCCCTCTGCCTGGTAAATATCCAGTGGTCTCGGTTATGTCGTTACTGTCTTCTGAAGGCCCTTGCAAAATAGAGATCAAAAAACTGAAGGAGATTCTGAGAACTACTTTCCAACCGGATCTCAGGCCATTAGAGGTTCAGTGGTCGGTACAAGGTCTTGTTGGTCGGTTTGAAGCGAATGGCAGAGAGCTTTGGGATATTCGTGGTGAGAAACGTTGTGGGGTAACCAGTCTGATCTACGATGCCTGGTTAGCGGGCAATGCAGGTATTACGACTGAGCAGTTGAATGAAGAAGGGTTTAAAGTCACTCACCCTGGTAACTGTTATAACGACGACCGATGGAAGGATTACATTCGTTATGAACACAAACTCTGGAGTATCAAGGCCGGGCGGTTAAGTCGGAAAAATTCCATGGTCTGATATAAACCTGCTGGCACCCCCAATGTCATCAATTTTCTCAGATAACGATGTACTCATTGTCTACCCTTTAATTTGCTGAGGCATCTGAGTTTCAGCAATTTTCATTTGCGACCGGTTGCCCCGGTCCACAGAGAGGTTGTTATGTCTAAGAAATCTAACCACCCTGCTGATATGGGTAATGCAAATAAAGGTACTTCTGGCCAGAATCAGACACATTCTAAAAATCAGGGTAATAGAGGTAAGCAGTTAAACCCTAACCAGCAGAAAGGAGACAAGTAAGCTCCTTGCAGGTGGCGGGCCTCTTGCTCGCCACTTTCAGAATCATTCCTGTCAGATAGAGAATTTACCCGGCATCCCAAAGTAGCCTGTGGGATACCTCGGTTTTGATCATTGAGACAATCTTTTTTAAGTTTTTTCAGAAAATATACGCCAGCTACTTTCCAGCTACCCCACAGCTACTTCTCAGCTACTCCGACTGTCCCATGATTGTTCCTGTCTTAGGACGAAACAAGAAGGAGCATGAAATGGACGTTCAACACCTGAGCCAGAAAGAACTGGCCGACCGCTGGCGGATCAGTCCCTATACCCTGGAGAAGTGGCGTATGAGGGGACTGGGACCACGCTATATCAAACTGGGCAACCGGGTCGTCTATCGGGTTACCGATATCGAGGCCCATGAGCAGTCACACACTCATATTGGCACCTCACAGCCATTGACCTGTCAGGGAGGTGAGTCATGAGTATCAAACTGGATGATATCCAGAGCATGAGTGTTGCCGACCTAGCAGCCTGCTCTGGGGAGGAGTTGGCAAGGCTGATGAGAGATGCCGAGAAAGCCATGAATCAGCTGTCTATCCAGAAGCAGTGGCTGGAGTCCGTGGTGGCTTATAAATACGTCTACCAAGCAACACAGATTCGTTCCCAGTTAGAGCAGGACTTTGGAACGGTCAGTTTTGAAGACGACGGTGTTCGAGTACTGGCGGATCTGCCAAGAGAGGTCAGCTGGGATCAGAAGAAGCTCAGTGCCATCGCCGAGTGTATCCGGACCCAGGGCGAAGACCCTGCGGAATTTCTGGATATTCAGTATCACGTCCCGGAGGAGCGCTTCGACTACTGGCCGGAAACAATTCAGCGCGCTTTCGAAGCGGCATTTTCCATCAAGTCAGGCAGTCCCAGTTACCGGCTGGTGGCTTTGAACAAGGAGGTAACAAAATGAGCCTCCCTATTCTCAGTGCAGAACAGCGAAGCCAGGAGCACAAAGGCATTAAATGTGTCCTTCTCGGCAACAGCGGTGTCGGTAAAACCACGCAACTGCAAAGCCTGGATTCAGAGACCACCTTGTTTGTAGATTTGGAAGCCGGTGACTTGGCGGTGCAGGATTGGCCGGGTGATACGATTCGTCCAGCCACTTGGCCAGAGTTTAGAAACTTTGCTGTGTTTTTGGGTGGTCCCAACCCAGCGTTGCGGGATGACCAGGTCTACTCTAAAGCTCACTACAACTCAGTCTGTCGTAAGTTCGGTGATCCCAGGGAGCTGGATAAATACGACACCTACTTTATCGATTCCATTACGGTACTGGGACGACTCTGTTTCCAGTGGTGTAAAGGTCAGCCACAAGCATTTTCTGAGAAAACCGGCAAGCCCGACACACGGGGAGCCTACGGCTTGCATGGTCAGGAGATGATTGCTGCACTGACGCACCTGCAACATGCCCGGGGAAAAAACGTGGTCTTTGTCGCCATCCTGGAAGAACGTGTGGATGACTTTAACCGCAAGCTCCACCAGCTGCAGATCGAAGGCAGTAAAACAGGGCTGGAACTGCCGGGCATTGTTGACCAGGTGATCACTCTAGCCAGTCTGCCCGATGAAGAAGGCAACCTGCGTCGCACCTTTATTTGCCAAACCCTCAACCCCTATGGCTACCCAGCCAAGGATCGCAGCGGACGCCTGGATGTATTCGAATCGCCTCACCTCGGACAGCTGTTTGACAAGATACGCAATGGATCAAGACAGCCTGTTCAGTTTGAAACCCAATCTCAAGGAATGGAGAAACAGCCATGAGCCAGCAACACAACAACCGTTGGAACGACTTTAATGATGCTACTGATCAGGGTAGTTATGATGTGATCCCTTCAGGCACCTTGGTCAAAGTGAGGATGACACTCAAACCCGGCGGCTTCGATGATCCGAATATGGGCTGGACCGAGGGCTATGCTACCCGTGGTGATACCGGCGCTATTTATCTCAATGCCGAGTTTACAGTGCTGGAAGGCCAGTACGCCAAGCGCAAGGTCTGGTCCCTGATCGGGCCAAAGGGCCAGAGTGGGAAAACATGGGCCGGTCCTTTGTCCGCAGCATTTTGCAGTCCGCTCGCAATATCAAGGCCGAAGATAACAGTCCACCGGCTTATAAAGCTCGACAGCTGCAGTCTTTGGCTGAGCTGGATGGCATTGAGTTTGTCGCCAAGATCAGCACTGAAAAAGATCAGTATGATGAGCCGAAGAATGTTATCAAACAGGCCATTGTCCCAGAGCATAAGCAGTATGCTGAGCTAATGAGTGGAGTAGCGCATTCTCCGCAGAGTCAGGTCCAACCTTCTCATCAGGAGTTGCAGTCTCAGCTTTATAGCCCTCCACAGCAGCAAGCCCCACACCCTGCCGAAACCCATGGACAGTGGGATTAAACCAGATGCCCATCTTCGGGTGGGCACCCCTTTAGTGTGGAACAGGGACTGTGGGTGATGAACAACAAATGGTTGGACTTCAATGATGCGTCAGAGCAGCAGACGACGAAGCCACTGGATGCAGAAGACATCAAACGTCGTATTCAACAGCGGCTGCCAGACTATCTGACCTGGCTTTATCCTAACGGTAAAGTCAAAGGCCAGAAATTCATTTTGGGCAATATCCAGGGCAAGAAAGGAAAAAGTCTGGAGGTGGAGCTCGGTGGGGCGAATGCCGGGCTCTGGCATGACTTTGAGTGTGGGCAGGGTGGCGACATTGTCAGCTTGACGTCAGAGCATCAGGTACTCGATGCAGAGCGGGATTTTGTGGAGATTATGCGGTTTATGGCTAACTGGCTGGGCATGTCTCAGTCATTCACTCCACCCGTTTTGTCATACCAACAAGGTGATAACGAGGATCTTGGGGCGCATACTGGAAAGTGGGATTACCATGATAGTGAAGGTAATCTCATCGCTTGTGTTTACCGCTACGAGACTAATGAGGGAAAAGAATTCAGACCCTGGGATGTGAAAGCCCGGAAAACCAAGGCACCTAATCCAAGGCCTCTCTACAACCAACCCAATATCAAGCAATCCAGTGAAGTCATGCTGGTGGAAGGCGAGAAAGCCGCACAGGCTTTGATTGATAGTGGTCACTGTGCCACTACGGCGATGAATGGGGCTAAGGCACCGACCGATAAAACCGACTGGTCACCGTTGAAGAACAAACGCGTCACCATCTGGCCCGACCATGATGAAGCAGGGCTGTCTTATGCGTTCAGCGCATCCAAAACTATCGCTGAGGCAGGTGCTCTGTCGGTCGTCATTCTGAAGCCCCCTGAAGACAAACCGGATAAATGGGATGCGGCTGATGCGGTTAAAGAAGCTTTCGATATCCCAGGGTGGATAGCTACGACAGAGCGCAAAACCATTAAATCAGCCGGTTTGCAGTTGATGGATTGGACTGCTCTACGCTATCAGGGGAAAGCCCCAGAGCAGAAGTTTCTGGTGGAAGGCTCCTTTCCATTAGGCGTGGTTTCAATCCTGGCGGCTATGGGAGACACAGGGAAGGGTATGCTGACGCTCAAGCTCGCGATGGAGGTAGCCTGTGGTGAGGGACTGGCCATGGAGATTTTTGGTGGACGGGTCCTTGAGCAGGGTACTGCGGTGGTGTTCACCTCAGAAGATGACCAGGCAGAGGTGCATAGGCGGCTGGAAAACCTTGATCCGGGTAATCACCGACTGAATCACCCTGAGAAGCTCTTGATTATTCCACTGCCCAATGCGGGTGGACCTTTTGCCATGGTCAAAGATACGCCGGATGGCCCTTCGACCACGCAGGAATTTACTCAGGTTGTGCGACAACTTCAGGCTATCAAGGATCTGAAACTGGTGGTTTTTGATCCCCTCTCTTCTTTTGTGCATGCCGATGTCAATGCCGATCCTGCCGTGGGTAGTTATTTAACCGGATTGCTGGCAAACCTAGCCTCTGAAACCGGTGCAGCGGTCATGGTGGTCCACCATATGCGTAAACCACCTGGGCAAAAGCCCATTGAAAGTGCAGAGCAGGCCCGGGATGCTATTCGGGGGAGCAGTGCGCTGGTGGATGGTGTCAGGATGGCCTATGCCCTCTGGCCTGCCCAGGATGTAGTGGTTCAGCAGGTGTGTACCACCCTGAACCTGATACCCGAGCCCCGCAGCTTCTATCAGGGGGCTGTCGTGAAATCCAACGGTCCGGCAGACAGAACTCTGCGTACCTTTAAGCGTAACGGTGTGGGGTTGCTGGAAGACCTGACCGGGAGATTATCAGGTGCCTCTTCGTCGGAGTATGAGTTGCTGGTGGCCTTGTCCGGAGCTGTTCGAATGGCTGCCAGCCGGGGACATCCGTTTACCCATACCGGGGGAAATGGCATATATGTCCAGCGGCATCGTTTGCCCGACATGTTCCACCATCTGTCCAGACACAAGCTTGAGAGTATGGTGCAGGCGTTGCTCAGTGAACGTCCGCCAAGACTGGTAAAAGGTGTGGCGAAGGGATCACGAGATCACAAATGGTTGGACTCATCGATGGGGCCTTTTGCCAAAGGAAAAGGTGAGTTTTCTGAAGGAGCTGACTCTGTGTAATCCAAAATAAACAGATTTCCAAAATAAACAGGTTTCCGGCGATTTCCGGAAATCTGTGGCCTCTCTGGAAACAGAACCAGCTTTAGGGAAATCATGCAACTGAATGAAAAGTAAAATGTTTAAACAAATAAAAAGACAATAGTCGTATTTCCAGATTTCCGGAAATTAAGGGTATTTTGGAAACAGTAACTGATTGAAAAATAAGCCGTTTCCAATTTCCAGTATCTCTTACTTATATAAGTAAGGTTGGAACTCTATTCCCAACCTTACTGAAACGTAAATAATCTCGGATGGCAACGACTCACGGAGGAGCCGCAATGGACACGAACGAACTGGCTAATCGATACCGTGAAGCCTGGCTTGTATCACGACGTGTGTCGTCAGGTATTCATCTCGGCCACTCCGCCTTCTGGCCTGAAATCAATCCTAATCGCTGGGAGGTCTACCAGAGCGAGGGCAAAACCCTGAGACTGCCCCAACCTTCGGAAGATGACATCGATCGAATGGTCGAGTGCATGCGCTGGCTTCGGTGGATCAGCGAGGAGGAGCGTGATCTGGTGTGGCTTAGAGCCTCAGGTTTACCCTGGAGAGTGATCGCTGAAAACCTGGGTGTGAACAGGAAGACTCCCTACGCACACTGGTGCAAGGCTATGAACCGGATTTCCATCCATTTAAACCGGAGGACGTAACCCGGAGTAACTCGAACTAACTTATTTTGTCTGGTTCCGTCTGGGCCAATACAAAATAGAGGAGCTCTCAAAGGTTGGACACTTTTGCCAAATTTGACAAGAATTAACGCTAAGCTCGAAGCGAATTGCACCTGAACCTCACACCTCCCCGGTCTGAGGTTTTTTCATCTCTGGAAATCACGGAAGAACTATGTCCAGAATCCTTGTCGAAGCTATCGAACATCGCTCAGTTACCAGCCTGGTGCCCTACGCCAACAATGCCCGTACTCACTCCGATGAGCAAGTGAACCAGATCGCCCGGTCCATCGAGACGTTCGGGTTTGTCAATCCGGTGCTGGTGGGCAGTGACGATGTGATTGTAGCTGGGCATGGTCGTTTGATGGCCGCGAATCAACTGGGCATGGACACGGTGCCGGTGATTGTTCTGGGGCATCTGGACGAGACACAGCGCCGGGCGCTCGTGATTGCGGATAACCAGATTACGGCCAACTCGGGCTGGGATGAAGAACTACTCAAGCAGGAACTGGCCGAACTGGATGCACTGGATTTTGACCTAGATTTGATGGGCTTCTCTGACGAGGAGCTGGAAGGTTTGCTGCTGGTGGATGAGCCTGAAGGTCAAACCGACGATGATGACATTCCTGAGTCGGAAGAACATCCGGTCAGTCAACTGGGCGATCTTTGGATTTTGGGAGATCATCGTGTTCTCTGTGGGAGTGCTACTGAACAGGCCGATGTGGAAACTCTGATGGCTGGGCAGCTGGCGGATATGGTGTTCACCGACCCACCCTACAACGTCGACTACGCCAACCCGGAGAAAAACACCAAGGCGAAGAAAGACCGTCGGA
>NZ_JBPCXO010000462.1:0-16363 GCF_051008435.1 Endozoicomonas sp.
GCATTGATCTTCTGCGTCTGTTTTACCCTTCTTTGGTGAATAGCAAAAAATCAAAACCCTATTCTGTAGGTTTCATGCATTCAGGAGGTGAAAAACCTCTCTCTAATCAAGAAATCACGGATTCAGGTATTGGGCAACAGCTTCCATGTGGTTTGCGAACCTGTCGTAAGACGGTTGTTCAGGTTGGTATAAACCCGGGAAAAACTGTCAGGTATAATGACTGGTGTCAATACAGGTCGGGCTTTATAATCCTCCCCCAAATTTTATTGAATTTCCCCTGGTAACTTTTTATGGGCTTTAAATGTGGCATCGTTGGTCTGCCCAACGTCGGCAAATCAACACTGTTCAATGCTTTGACCAAAGCGGGTATTGATGCAGAAAATTTCCCTTTCTGTACTATCGAACCAAATGCGGGTGTGGTGGCTATGCCCGATCCTCGTCTGAACAAGTTGGCAGATATCGTAAAGCCTGAGCGCGTACTTCCTACGACTATGGAGTTCGTCGATATTGCCGGTCTGGTAGAAGGGGCCTCAAAAGGTGAAGGTTTGGGTAACAAGTTCCTGGCCAATATTCGTGAAACAGATGCTATCGCTCACGTGGTCCGTTGCTTTGAAAATGACAATGTGATCCACGTAGCCAACAAGATTGATCCTGAAGCTGACATCGACATTATCAATATTGAGCTGGCAATGGCTGATCTGGAAAGCTGTGAAAAGCAACTTCAGAGGGTCGCCCGTGTTGCTAAAAGTGGCGACAAAGAAGCCAAGGCTCAAAAAGCTCTGTTGGAAAGAATTGTTCCTCATCTGGAGGAAGGCAATCCAGTTCGCTCTCTGGAGTTGAATGATGAAGAGCAGGAGTTGGCTAAAACACTCCATCTGTTGACCACCAAACCAACAATGTACATCGCTAACGTCGATGAAGATGGTTTTGAAGATAACCCGTATCTGGATGTTGTTCGTGGCATTGCCGAGAGCGAAGGTTCCGTAGTCGTAACCGTTTGCAACAAGCTGGAAGCTGAAATTGCTGAGCTGGAAGATGATGAGCGGGATGAGTTTCTGGCGGATCTGGGTATGGAAGAGCCGGGTCTGGACCGTGTGATTCGTGGTGGTTATGAGCTTCTGGGACTGCAGACCTACTTTACTGCCGGTGTTAAAGAAGTTCGTGCCTGGACGGTGAAGATCGGAGCAACGGCTCCTCAGGCAGCAGGTGTCATTCACACCGACTTTGAGCGTGGTTTTATTCGCGCAGAAGTGACGGCTTACGACGAGTTTGTTCAGTACAACGGTGAGCAGGGTGCCAAGGAAGCAGGTCGTCTGAGAGTGGAAGGCAAGGACTACATCGTTAAAGATGGCGATGTTATGCACTTTCGTTTCAACGTCTGATTCAGCAGGAGCTGCCTGATATCTCAGGCAGCTCTATCATTCATCGGGCTGCAATGTCTGCCCGTTGATAGCTATTCAACAGTTGCATGATTTTAAACTCCTCTGCAACTCTTAGCTGTTCTTCTTTTGTGTTGACCAACCTGTCTTCGGATTCCCTGATCGTGCGCTTTGCTGCAGAGTAACCTTTCAGAGCTCGTCCTTCCTTGCCGTGCGCCAATTCAAAAGCCAGTGTCTCTGCATTGATTTGAGCTTCTTTCAGGCTGATGCGGGTATCATTGTCTGCTATCTGATCAACCAATAGTTGGGTGACAAACGTCATGGCATCGCTCACAGAGGTTGATGCTTCAGCGGGTGCTGTACCTGCGTCATAGAGTGGCGGAGGATCTATGGTAGCAGCTGTGACAGAGTGTAGAGGGTGTGGATCCTGATGACTGTAAGCTGGTGGCAGGTTCTCATAGTCTGGTAGTCCGGCTGTTATGACATCAGAAGAGGCAAGTGCTTCAGGGTAATGGGTGCCAGTATCGGAGCTTGAGAGTCTCTGAGTGTATTCAGGATAAGGGTCTAGCTCGGTATAGGTAGGCAGAGCATACTCTTGATGACTCGCAGTTTGTTGGTCATCAGAAGTCTGATAGAGGGGCTCTGTTTCTGGTGGCGTGGCAGTGCTTGCTGGCTGGCGGCTTTCATTGTGAGTGGATCGATCCAGATTTGCCTGCAGGCGGGTACGACCGGATTTCAGTTGAATCAGCTCTTCATGAAGGAATGACAGCCGTTGGGAGTGTAAAAGTTCAGCGGTATCGTACTGGACTTCTTTTTCTCTGATATAGGCTTCACTGCCGTACAGGCCCATATCTTGCAAATCTTGTTGATGGCTGGCTTCACTGTCTCTGGCTCTGACCAGTTGCTGCTGTAGGCTTTTCTGCTGGGAAGCCAGGGAACTGTCTCTGCTTTGAGCCCGGGACTCCGGATTCTGAATCCAGTCATAGTAAGCGTAAAGCCCGGTAGCAATACTTGAGATGGTCAGCCCTCCACCCACAGCGATGAGAGCTGGATTTAAGGTCGCAATGCCTGCCCCCAGAGTGGCTACTCCACCGGCAAGTTCTGCGCCACTCAGGCTGGCCAGGGCCACCTGGAAGGTGGGGGAGTCCTGGTATTGCCAATAGCGCAGGGCATCAAAGTTTAGTGTCTCATGAAGGCTGTAGAGAGGATCATAAACCTGCTGATAGCCCACCGCTTTGTCGCCTGAAAGCATCATCACCGGGGCTGCCGGTTGCTCCAGGGTTACCGGTTGGCCAAAGGCTTCCTGTGAGGCCTGTAAGCCAATGATGTTCCAGCGATGACTAATGAATGAGCAGCCAGGCTCTGCCTGATAAGCAGAGGCATCGGTTGCCTGGCCAAGAAACTGATTAACTTCTGAGCAATAGGCGGCGGCATCAGCTCTGCTTGCCGTCCATGGGGGTTGCAGCGAGTCTGTATGGCCCTGAGCCAGCTGGGCATTCAAGATCAGATGGTTTTGATCCAGATAATAATACTCAGTCAAAAAGTGGGTCTTATCAGGGCGCTGTGCCTGGGCGCTGATCAGAGCGTCAGTAGCGTTATACTGGGAGCCTTTCGTCAGGCCGGGGTAGGCAGTTTCTCTCCCCTTTTCAGAAGGTAATATCAGGTAGCGGACCAGTAATGGGCTGCCATCCTGATCTTCCGTTAAAACAGAGCAGGCTTTGATGGCGCCATGTTCATTGAAAGTCCATTCATGCTGATCTGCAAAAACCCCCGATGCAGGTAAAAGGGTGAGCAGTAATAATGAGAGTTTCTTTCTTATAATGTGATGTCCAAATGTCATTTTTTTTCTCCGTAGTTTTCTTGAATCTGGACGTTGGATTAATGCCGGGCCATTAAGTTCTGAATCGGGCCGTTGAATCGCTATAGACATTGGTCTTATCTATTAAAGATTGATTAAAAACAGCAACAGTAAGTTGTGGGAAAAACAACAGGCTTTGAATTCAGAGGCTGATCCCCTTTCTGCAGAAATACGAAACAGGCTAGGGGTTTTCTGAAAGTTCCCAAAAAAGCGGCTTAAACAGTTGACAGGACAGCGTTAAATCCTGAAAATGCGCACCATCTTTCGGCGGCTAGGTAGCTCAGTTGGTTAGAGCACAGCACTCATAATGCTGGGGTCGGCAGTTCGAATCTGCCCCTAGCTACCACGTTAAATGTCAATCAGCCAATTGACACAACGCAGTAACATGGTAACGTCGAAAACGTCTCAAAGAGACATCAGCTGGGGTGTCGCCAAGCGGTAAGGCATCAGGTTTTGATCCTGACATGCGGGGGTTCGAATCCCTCCACCCCAGCCATTTTCCTGTTGCTCTGTAATGATTTAAACCGGTTGACAATGAACGGATAAATCAACAGAATGACGAACCAAATTGATGGCTAGGTAGCTCAGTTGGTTAGAGCACAGCACTCATAATGCTGGGGTCGGCAGTTCGAATCTGCCCCTAGCTACCATCATTTGTTGGGGTGTCGCCAAGCGGTAAGGCATCAGGTTTTGATCCTGACATGCGGGGGTTCGAATCCCTCCACCCCAGCCATCTATTAAAGCCTGACTGATTTCAGTCGGGCTTTTTTAGTTTCAACGGTTTTGTAATCACCCTCTTCTATCTTCCAGGGTAAAGTCAGATATGTCTGGTTGATGACTGTTTGATTCTCCCACATTCATTTTTGCAGCTCTGGGCATGATAGCCTGTCGAAATTTTCACCTGTTGTAATTGCGGATGGTCAATCACTCGAAACATCAAGATAATTCCATCGATGTGCAGGTGTGATCCAATAAAGAATAATTTTATATCTTCCAAGAAAAAGCGCTCGAGCCATTTTCTTAAAAAGCTATCGTCTTGAACTCTGTGGTTTTACCGTGGAATTGATTTCTTTCTTAAGTGGAGCGAAATCATATTTTTGCGCTCATGGCAGTTTAGAGCGACCGATCGCTTCTTTTGGAGAAAGTGATCAAGGGCGCGAATTTGTTTTAAATCTGCATATGTATTGATAGATGAGTTGGGGCAACCCATATTTTACTGACCTGAAACTCCATTGATTTGAGGCTTGTTTTGGATTTTATACTCACCCTTGACTGGGGTATTTTGCTGTTTTTTATTGCGGTGCTTGCCGGGTTTGTTGACTCTATTGCCGGAGGTGGTGGGTTGATTACGGTGCCAGCATTGATGGCAGTGGGGTTGTCGCCTGCACAGGCCCTGGCTACCAACAAGCTCCAGAGTACCGGAGGCTCTTTTTCTGCCAGTGTTTATTTTGTCAGAAGAGGCTTGGTGAATCTCAAAGCCATGCGCTTTGCCATTTTCATGACCTTTGTGGGCAGCGCATTAGGCACGATTCTGGTTCAGATGATAGATGCCTCTGTACTAAAGCAAATCATTCCTTTTCTGTTATTGGGTATAGCTGCTTACTTTATTCTTTCTCCCAGCGCCCGTAAAACTGAGACCTCTTCTGCCCGAATGAGTCTGATAGCCTTTGCCTGCACAGCTGGACTGGGAGTGGGCTTTTATGATGGTTTCTTTGGACCGGGCACAGGCTCCTTCTTCGCTATCGCTTTTGTCAGCCTACTGGGCTATTCCCTGACCATGGCAACGGCTCACACTAAGGTTTTGAACTGTACCAGTAACGCGGCTTCTCTGTTGTTCTTCATTCTGGGTGGCCAGGTTGTATGGGCTGTAGGAGGGATTATGCTGGTAGGTCAATTTATTGGTGCCAGGCTCGGATCAAGAATGGTTGTGAAGCGTGGGCAGCAGATCATTCGTCCCATGATCGTCATCATTTCCCTGTTGATGACCGGCAAACTCATGTGGGACGAGTACGGTTACTTACTATTTTAACGGTTTTTCTGCGCGGGTGGCGGTTTAGCGTTATTATTCATAGCCCGTACCGTCATGAACTGCTAGTCTTGCAGGCTTATGGCTGGTTTCAGTCAAGAATAACGTCACTCAAGTGTTTGAATGGACAGCAGTTGGCTCAGTGCATTGTTCGGGGGGCTCTATCTTACCCTGATCATCGCCTTTGGAATTCACGTCATTATGCAGCGCAGGCCGGTAGGGGTGACTCTGGCCTGGATATTATTACTGTTTATTCTGCCAATAGCCGGTTTCTTCTTTTATCTTCTTTTTGGTTCGAGGCGTTTGGGATCCAGAAGGCTAAAACGTCTGGAGCATTTGTACCCTGACTACGAGCAGTGGTCGAGCCATCTATCCAGAATGATCACCCAGAGGCAGGTTGAGTGCCCCTCCCATACGCCTCACACAGGTATCTACAAACTGGCAGAGCAGACTCTGGGTATCCCCGTGCTGCCCTGCAGCAAGCTGCAGCTGTTTCATGAAACCGATACGATTCTTCATGGGTTGCTGCAGGATATAGAAAAAGCTGAGCACAGTATTGTTCTGGAGTTTTATATCTGTGAGCCCAAGGGGCGTATCAAGGTTCTGGCAGAAGCACTGATCAGGGCAGCCCGGCGCGGTGTTGACTGTATGGTGATACTCGATGCAGTGGGCAGCCGTCAGTTTCTCCGGGGGGAGTGGTCTAGACGATTTCGTCTGGAAGGTATCAGTGTGACAGAGTCCATGCCCGTTGGCCTGTTAAGGATGTTGTTTGAACGGGTTGATATTCGCAACCATCGTAAAATTCTGGTGATTGATGATGAGATTGCCTGGAGTGGCAGTTTCAACCTGGTCGATCCGGTCCATTTTCGTCAGGCGGCGAATGTAGGGCAATGGGTTGATGCTATGGTCCGGGTGGAGGGTATACCGGCCCATGTTATGGCGGTGATTGCCCATTGGGATAAAGCCCTTGAGACCGGTGAAAAGCACTCGTCGTTTAACGCTACCTATGAATTTCCTCCTTCCTATCTGAGTTGTTATATCGGGGCTGATGTTCACGTGCTGCCTTCGGGACCGGGGGTTGATCGGGAAAGACTTCATCAGGTTCTGCTGACGGCTATTTATGAAAGCAAGGAAGAGCTGCTGATATCCACACCTTATTTTGTTCCGGACGAGTCATTACTGACGGCTTTAAAGTCAGCTGCCATGAGAGGGGTTGATGTACAGTTACTGGTTCCGCACAGGAACGACTCAAGAATGGTGCACTATGCCAGCCGTTCCTACTATGAAGATCTTTTGAATGCCGGTGTGAAAATATTGCAATTTAAGGGTGGGTTGTTACACACCAAGTGTGTATTAGTTGACCGCTCAACCATTCTTTTTGGCACGGTAAATCTGGACATGCGCAGTGTCTGGCTGAACTATGAAGTGACCATGATTATCTACGACAAGGCCTTTGGGCAAACCATGGCGACCTTGCTGGATCAGTATATGCAGAGTTCCGAACGTGTTCGTTTGAGCCTGTGGAGTCGGAGATCTGTGACCAAACGATTTCTGGAAAGTCTGTTTAAACTGTTAAGCCCTTTGCTGTAATCCAATTGACAGTCAGCAAACGGAAATACTGTTAAATTTTTATAACAGTGAAACTTTTCTGAGTTTCTTCTCGTAGCTAGAGATGAAGGCTACTGGAGCTTTCACAAAAAACTTTATGGAAGACGAGAATAAACATCATGAAAAGAACAATTCTGGCTGTCGCTGCAGGTATGATTCTGGGCTCTCAACCGGTTCTAGCGGAAGATGATCATTTTAAAGGTTACTACCCTCACGCAGCTGCCACTTATGAAGTAACCGTTACTAATATTACCAGGGGGCAGTCGTTTACTCCGGTTCTGGCTGCAACCCACAGAAACAGTTTTCGTCTGTTTCAGTTAGGACAACCGGTATCGGATGAGTTGTCTCAACTGGCTGAAGGCGGAGACATCAATCCTTTGAAGACCACGCTGGATGCTTCCTATAGAAGTGTCAGTAATACGGCTTCAACAGCAGGTTTATTGAATCCCGGGCAGTCCACTACTTTTGAAATCCAGGCGGGTCATGGGGTTAAGCGCCTCAGTTTAGCGGCCATGCTGATTCCCACCAATGACACATTTGTATCCCTGAGCGCTGTTAAGCTGCCTAAGTATGGTTCAAAGACCTATCGTGCTTCAGCGTATGATGCGGGTTCTGAGCCCAATGACGAGTTGTGTGCCAATATTCCCGGGCCTGTATGCGGTGGTAGTGGTGTGTCAGCGGGAGAGTCTGGCGAAGGCTTTGTTCACATCAGTGCAGGTATTCATGGTGAGGCTGATCTTGCCCGTTCCGCTTATGATTGGAGAGAGTCTGTTGCTACAGTAACCGTACGTCGGGTATACAAATAGACTAATGCGAAGCATCAGGTAAAAGCAGTACCTGGTGCATACTCATTTCGCTATACAGATTGAGATGATTAAAATAAGATCAGGGAACAATATCAGCGGATAATAAATAGAATGATGGGAGCACTCGCAGATATATTGGTCACCGTTTTGCTCCTGGCCTGGCCAATGGTATTAATGATGTCGCCAGTGGCATTTGATAATCCGTATGGAGACGCGAAAAAACAGGTTGTCCTGCTTTTGGGGATGATGGGTTACCCCGTGCCCATATTTGGATTGTATTGGCTTTTTGGCGCCAGTTATTTTGGGATTTCTGGTCTGGCCTGTTTGCTTATTTCTATTATGGCTGTGCTTTTTGCTATGCACTTTCTGGGCTACCTGAAATGGATTTTTAAATCGGAATCTGTGTAAGTCGAGTGTTTTAAAAAAGATTAAAGTGAAGTGGGTCACACTTTGTTTATTTGAATTGTTCAATTCTCCTGTGGCATTCTGTCAGCTCATCCAGAGTCAGTCATTATGAGTGCTCAAATATGGTGGTCACAAAACCAAGAATAAAATATCAGCTACTCGCTAGACTGATTATCACCTTTTTCATTTTCTCCCTTCCCGCTGCAGGAACTGCCATGTCTATTTTTGATGCAGGAAAAGCCTGTATAGCTTCAGCCATTAAAGTCCAGGTTATTAAAAATGGTGAACCTGTCAGAAATGCCCATGTTATCCGGGAGGTAGACTGGCATAACGTAGGCAAGGAGAGCGACTCTGCAACCACTGACAGTGAGGGGGTCTTTGAGTTACCCGCTCTTTACATGCGTTCCATTACCAGAAGTCTGTTGCCTCTGGAATTTGTTGCTACGACACAAATCAAGCTGGATGTAGGGGGTGAAATCTACGAAATTCTCTACGCTGCTAAGAGAACGGAAGCGCCCAATGATGAATTTGGGGGTAAACAGGGCGTCTTTAAATGTGATTTGAATCAGGTAGAAGAAGAGCTTCATCGTTTTGGAGCAAGCATTCTCGATACCCGTTGTACATTTAACTTATAAATTGGGGATTGTTTGAAAGGGAGTTTTCAACATGGCTGTTCTTTCTGCCAGTGCTGTTAGTCAAATGGCATCTGACGTTTATATAGTAAAAAGCGATAACCTTGATCCTAAAGATAATCCGGATTTGAAGCGTGTTCTGAAAGCGAACCGGCAGTACTTTGACCTGGGAATGGAAAACAAAATTGAGGGCAAGTCCGGAGGTTTGATTATTAATAAAACCTCCGGATTTGGCATTGTTTCCCAGGGGAAAGGTGTTTATTCCAGAGACGCATTTATTATCCTGAGAGGGACGGCTTCAGGTTACGATGTATTAACGGATCTAAATGCTGGCTTCTCCAGTTCGGTGGGCGGCAATACTGTTCATCTCGGTTTCAACAATACCTTCAAAACCATTCGGCCCCAGCTTGAAAGGTTTTTTGATCAGCAGAAAAGTCCGATCACAGCAGTACATTGTATAGGACATAGTTTGGGCGGCGCGCTGGCTAGTCTTGCGGCTGAGTGGGCTACTCAGACTCGCCGGGCCAGCCAGGTAAACCTGTATACATTTGGCTGTCCCAGAGTGGGAATGGAAGGGTTTGTCAGGCGCTTTGAAGACCGGATTCAGGGCGGCAGTATTTTTCGGGTTTATCATCGCACTGATCCTATTCCCATGGTACCCATCTGGCCATTTATGCACCTTCAGGATGAGGGTATTTATTCGATCCCCAGTCCCGGACAATTTATTAGTCCCGAATACCATAAAATGGCTAATTACATTAACAGTGTTGGTAATAAAAGCTGGGAAGTCCTGGAGGCACTCTATGATGAGTCGGTTGAAGATTCAGTGATAGAGAGGTGGTTGTCTTCAGACAGCTTTGTGAGTCTGACAGCGAATACGTTGAGAATGTTTGGCAGTGCCATCAGTTATGTGATCAGGAAGGTACTAAAGGCCGCAGCGATCACCATTCAGACCGTTTTCGGGGCAGGAACCACGCTGCTTGATCAGCTGGCTTATATATTGAATCGGGGTCTTAGTGTGGCAGAGGCTGTTTCCGGATGGGTGATCAGTCTGGTGAGAAAGATGGCCCGTGCATTGGGCATAGGTCTGAGAGAGGGCAAAAACATGACGCTGCAGTTTATTCGTTATGTGCTCAATTCCCTGTCAAACTATGTGCGCCAGCTGGTGCAGAAATCCATCGACTTTATTACCGGTTAAGAACCGCTTCTGTCATACAGGTAAGGGTTCTTAACCGAAAAAGGGCGTCTTATTTATAGACTTCCAGAGACTCAACGGTCATAGCGTACAGGGTTTCTGTATATTCTGACTGATTGGTCTCAACATGCAGGGTGCCTACCAGCCAGTAGGGGGTGTAACCTGCTTCTTCGACTTTGATGCCTTCCTCACCTTTTTTGAATTTCACATAAATGGTCTGATTGGGCGGCGGCGGTGGAACGTGTACACAAGCACCCATGGTCGGTACCAGCAACAGCTCTGTCGCTTTCTGGTTTTTATCCAGGTTGAGTGGCACCAGATATCCTGGGATTTTGACCGTGCGCTTGTCCAGTTTTTCAACAGGAGTCTGACCCAGCTTATCCAGGTAGGAAATGACGTCAGCCCTTTCCATTTTTCCGGCCTGGTAGCGGTCAATGACTTTCTGATCCGGTGCTGGCATCAGCTCGTCCCAGGTGATTTCTTTGACTTTAGCTTCGACTTTAGCTTCGACTTTAGCTTCAACTTTAGCTGCCGGTTTTTCTACCGGCTTGGCCTGAACGGCAACCACTGGCAACAGAGCCAGCAGTGTCGTCAGTATTAAGGATTTTCCTGCTTTCATCACGATTTCCATTATTAAACTCTTATGGTCAGACCATCGGCGAGTGAGTTCTTATAAGCGCGCCAGGCGGGAATTACTCCCAGAATAACGGCGCAGACAACAATCATTCCGGCCAGAGACCCTTCGAATGTGCCCGGAGCACTGATGGCCAGATGCAGCCCCAGCATTTGTTGTACAACGGGTTGAACAGCGAACAGCAATCCATACAGGATAAGGAAACCCAACAGGGTTCCGGCTATGGCATAAACGACGGATTCCGTGATCATCAATGTGAAAATATGGACAGGCCTTGCCCCGACAGAGCGGAGAATAGCCATTTCACGACGTCTTTCGTTCAGGGAGGTAAGAATGGTTGTCAGCATTCCCATCAAACCCGCCAGTACGACCATGACGGAAACAACCAGCAATGCTTTTTCGGCAGTGCCTACCAGCTGCCAGAGCTCCTGCAGAGCAACCCCGGGGAGAATGGCTGTCATGGCTTCCTGACGATACTCATTCACTTTTCGCTGGTAACGGAAGGCTGAAATTCTTGATTTCAAACCCACAAAGTAAGCCGTGACACTGGTTGGGTTCAGGTCCATGGCCTCAGCCTGTTCAGCGGAAACCGAGAACGCAGCAATGGGTGGAGCACCATTTGCCCAGTCAATGTGCAGGGCTTCAATCCCCTGCAGTGAAATCATGATCACTCTGTCCATCGGAGTGCCAGTCGGTTTGAGAATGCCGGTCACTGTGAATGGTTTATCATCGTGAGATTGCAGACTTTTCCTTTCTACACCGTGGCTAAGAGCGATTTTCTCTCCCGCTTTATAGCCAAGGCTGGCAGCCACCTCTGATCCAAGTACAGCGTCGTACAAAGCATTGAAAGGTTGACCGTCGGACAGTTGAATGGACTCGTCGTCACCGTATTTGAAGTGGTTGAACATGCCATGGGTCGTGCCCACCACTCGATAACCATGATGAGAATCACCCAGAGCAATGGGAACAGACCAGGCGACGGCTGGGTCGGAAGTCAGGTCCTGGTAGGTTTCCCAGGTTATATTGTTGGTGGCATTACCGATATGGAAAACAGAATACAGCAGCAGATTCATGGAGCTGCTTCTGGCGCCGACGATCAGGTCAGTACCCGATACGGTGTTGGTAAAGCTGTTCTTGGCTTCGACCCGAATGCGCTCAACACCCAATAGCAAAGCAACGCTGACAGCAATAGAGAAAATGGTCAGCAGTGCCGTTGTTTTACGATTTTTCAGACTCTTCAGAGCCAGACCTAGAATCGACATCAAGCCACCTCTATTGCTGGGTTAACAGGAGAGGTTGTTTTTTTACACTGGCTTGCCCGGTTGATCTCATTCAGTGCAATACTGCGATCAAACAAAGCTTCAAGGCCCTGATCATGGCTGACAAACAGCAAGGTATTACCGGCGGACTCACATTCTGTGAACAACAGATTGATGAAAGCTTCGCGGGTGTCTGTGTCCAGAGCCGAAGTGGGTTCGTCGGCTATGATCAGATCGGGTTTTCCGATTAAAGCCCTGGCCGCAGCCACTCGCTGTTGTTGTCCAATACTGAGTTCTGTGACCGGACGATGCAGTAATGAATCATCCAGTTCCAGATGTTTTAGCAACCTTCTGGCTTCGTCCTGCTCACTGGCCGCGCTGTCAGCGAGGTTGCTTTTGCGCTCATTGGCAAAGCTCAGGGGCAGGGTGACATTCTCTATCACTGAGAGATAGGGAATGAGGTTGAACATCTGGAAGATAAAGCCAATATGATCAGCACGGAAGCGGTCGCGCTGCACCGGGGAAAGGCGACTAATGTCGTTCCCCAGTACTTTAACCTGTCCCCGCTCTGATGTGATTACGCCACCGAGCAGTCCCAATAGAGTGGTTTTGCCAGAGCCGGACGGGCCCCTGACAAAGACCTTTTCACCTCTGGAAACAGTCAGTTCAGGAATATCCAGGACCGGTATTCCTGCTTTCCAGCTGAACTCGACAGCACTGAGTTCAATGACGTGAGAGCGGGAGTCAGTCATTTTAGAAGCGAACCTCTGGCTTGCTCTTGGTCATTTCGGCAGCGGCCTGACCTTTCTGGGTAAAGCCCTGGACGCTTAGGGATTCACTGCGCTCGAACACTTCAAATATTGAGGTGCTGATGGTCTTTAACTGATTGGCATTGCCGCACTCAAAGACATAAGTGGCAGAGATATCCATGTGTCCGCCTTCTTCCTCATGTCCATGCTCGTCGTGACCGTCATGCGAGGCGTGCTCATCATCATGATGCTCGTCGTGACTGTCGTGAGAGGCATGCTCATCATGACCATGATCATCGTCATGAGCTTTCTTATGACCATCGTCGTGAGGACCATGATCATCATGAGCTTCTTTGTGGCCATGATCGTGATCTTCAGAGCCTGAAGTAGCCTTGGCACTGACCAGTTTGCAGGAAGCTGCCGGAGTCATGCTCCAGAGGCTGGATGCTTCAAGCTTTTCCAGGGCTTCATGAAGCTGGTGGCGTTGCTTGTCATTGGTAATGCTCTCAAAGCCCAGTACATCATTGGCTGGCATTTTCAGTTCGAGATGAACTTCTGAGCCTTCAACCGCAAAATTCAGTTCACCATGGCCATGAACATGGGCGTCTACATGACGTTGCTCTTGGGCAGAAACAGTCAGGGACAAAACACCGCAGGCAATACCAGCAGCCAGTTTGGTAAAAGTGTGCATAATTCACTCGTCTGATTATTTAATAGAATTTTTTAGTATTTATTAATGGCATCAGACAAGGACGGGTGGGGCTCTAGTCAGTCTTTTGGTCGGTGTTTCTGAAGAGGAACTGCAGACTCTTTCACTACTGCTGTAGGGTGAGCAGAATGTGTTGCCCGAAGTAAAGAAGTTCAGTGAAGGTGGTGCCTGGGAGGTCAGTTGACAGCCCGCTGAATGGTGCTGGTCTGAGTGCCAGTGTTCGGCATGGTCATTCAGCGACAGTTTAGAGAACAGGCCGGAAGCGTGGGCGCTGAAATCTTTGTGAACTTCGTGGGTATGGCTGACAGAATACTGGATAACCAATAAATAAACGACGGCCAGCAGGCAGAATCGGAAAGGATTCAGTCTGTGTCTGTGGGCTGTCTTTATCAGGCTTATAGTCAGCATTCAGTTGTGTGATTTGCACGTGTGTTTTAATTGCTCGAATTATTCTCCAAAGCACTAACAAAAAGCAATGCTATAACATGAAATCATTTGCGTTTATCCGAACTTCTAATCATTTCCATTCGGGGAGTAGCGAAGTCACCGTGCGTCATTCATGAAGGGGGTAGGTTTATGACGGTAATGAGAGTGTACTGCCTATACTTTGGCACTGGGTAGAGTCTCTTCTGGAGTGATCTGAATGAGTGAAAGTACGAAGTCCCGTATTTTTTTGCCGGGTGAGGCAGAGTCTTTCTGGCAACCCGAGCCTGCGAATGGATTTGTGGAACTCAGGGTGTCAGAGCACAATGCGATCACTTCTGATCGTTTCGAAACGGGTATCCAGGTTGTGGCTCCTGGTGGTTATGTCAGGGAGCATCAACATAATGATCAGGAAGAGCTCATTCTTGTCTACGAAGGCGAAGGGGTTGCATTGCTGGAGGGGAAGGAATATCCCATGTGCAGTGGTGCCACTATTTATCTGGCTCCCCACAGTCGGCATAAGTTCACCAACACCGGTAAAAGCCCATTAAAGTTTTTCTGGGTCTTCATGCCAAAAGGGCTTGCGGACTTCTTTATTCGTATTGGGCGCCCTAAAAAACCGGAGGATAAAGTTCCTGGTCACTTCCCACGCCCTGAAGGTGTGAAAGGGATTGAGCGGAACACGGTCTTTGGAGATTGGGAGGATTAAGTATGCCTTTTGCCCATATAGAGAATGAACCTCCGCTGTATTATGAAAAAATTGGGAAAGGTAAATTGCTGGTTCTTGTGACCGGGCTGAATGGCAATGCTTCTTTCTGGTTTGCCCAGTGCAAGGCCTTGATCAGCACTCACCAGGTGATTGTTTATGATCAGAGAGGTACAGGGCAAAGTCCTTTGAGATTGGCGGAAACTTCTATAAAACAGATGACCGATGACTTGCTTGGTTTGATGGATTTTCTGAACATTGAGGTGGCCGATATTATTGGCCATTCGCTGGGTGGAGCCATTGCACAAAATCTGGCTCTGTCTTCTCCCAGCCGAGTAGACCGGTTGGTTCTGAGTTCAAGCTGGTCACGGCCTGACCTCAGGTTTCTTCGTCTGTATGAATTACGCTCAGCATACCTGAAAGAGTTTGGTGCCCTGGCTTATTTGAAGACCAATCCTCTGTTTCTTTACCCCGCCTGGTGGCTGAGGCAGCATCCCGAATTGTTGAATATAAATGAAGGCGATGTTGCCCGTTTGATGCCGGATCAGTCTGCAACCCTGGCCAGAATGGAGGTACTGTCTGAATTTCAGAGTTTTGAGTCGTTGTCTGATATTCGGTCTTCGACCCTGGTGATGGGGGCAGATGACGATATGGTGACCCCGACTTCTATGCAGGAAGAGCTAGTTGAATGCATCCCTGATGCCAAGATCAAATTGTTTTCCAGGGGCGGGCATTTTTACCCGCAAGTCAGGGCCGAGGCATTCAACCAGGCTGTTTTGCAATTTCTCAACGGTACTGAGTGATTCAGTTTCCAGAATAGATAGCGTTATAGACGGCACCTATCAAGTTGGCGTCGTTTTTAAAATGGGCTACTTCTATATTGAGACTGATAGCCAGATTGCGTCTGAGCTGGTTAATGACTTCCAGAGACTGAATGACTTCATCCTTGAAAGCAGAACGCTCAGTAATGCCTCCGGATAAGAGGATTTTCTCAGGGTCATAAACACTCTGCAGGTTTGTCAGTAGTACGGCCAGATGATGGTAGAAAGATTGAACAGCTTGCAGGCAAACCGTATTTCCCTGTTCTGCCAGCTGAAAAACCTCTTCGCCTGATACAGTCCGGTTTAATAACTCAGATACATTTCTGACTAAACTTCCTGTGGCACAGAGTTCACTGAATCCTTTGATGGACTGTGTGCTGTGATCGTATTGAATCATCATACCGAACTCGCCACCGTAGAGGTTGGCTCCTTTGTGGAGCTGCCTGTTCTTGATGATAGCTCCACCTATGCCAGTACCTAAGACAACAAATAAGACATCCTGGCAATCAGAAGCAGCGCCCTGCCAGATTTCTGCCAAAGCAGCACAGTTGGCATCATTTTCTATGGAGACTGGCAGGCCGAGTCTATCTTCAAGAGCGTCCCTGATATTGGGCCCATGCAGGTAAGTGAGTGCTGAACAACCGTCGATGGTTCCATCGGACTTGGGAAGTCCGGGGGTGCTTAATGCCAAACCTTTGATGACTGATTTTTCTGGCAGAGACTCATAAAATGACTGGATCAGTGCGTAAAGTTCACTGACATTGTCGTTTGGTGTGGGGGCTTTGTCTTTTGTGAATATTTTACCGTGCTTGTTAACCAGAGCCCTTTTGACAAAGGTGCCCCCCAGATCGATGGCCAGATACATATTTTTCTTCTTCTAATGGGTGATCCTGAAGGCCATGGTAGCATAAATGAAATCGCTTTCATTTTGCTTCAGGCGATACATAGCTGAACATTTAATGATTCCAGTGCGCATGCCTTCGAATGATGGAGCGGGCCAGCCAGAGCAGAAACAATGTGAACAGCATGGGTTTGAAACAGTATTGAGTAATCTATGATTATCTATCATAATCTCACACTATGGATAAGAGATTAGTCAAGATTGGTGAAGCAGCTCGCTTGCTGGGTACTGACCACTCAACATTGAGGAAGT
>NZ_JBPCXO010000463.1:0-3724 GCF_051008435.1 Endozoicomonas sp.
TCAAAGGGTTGGGAGAGGAACTCTTTAGTGTCGTGATCGAATTGAGTCATGGAGAGTTCCTGATTAAAGTTCTTTTTGTGGGTTAAAGGCGTTTGAATCTGCAGGCGTAGTATAAAGGCAAGAATATCTCTTTATCCATCTCAGGCTCTCAGAAACACTTTCTTGCTCGGGTCTACTGAATATGTAAATGTCCTGATTTATCCCTGATCTTAGTGTTAGTAATGAGCCGTTTACCCTTTAGACGTTATTCCACTCTATGATAATCTGGCGCTGGAAAAGTGATTATCATGGAATGGATGTATGGAATACGATCACGGTGTGTGCGTAACAAAACGTTTACACGAGATGACCCCGCTTGAACGTATCATGGCGGACTTTGAGCAAAAGTGTAAGAAATACCACACTGATAAAGACGAGTTCGATGTTGCTAAAAAAGCGGCTAAGAAAGGGAATGGTATTAAGCCTTCAAAAGCGGATGAGAAAGCTCTTTCCAAGAAGTCCCGTGAACTCAACCGCTTGCTGAAACAATTAGCTGCAGAGCGCTTAGCAACCCTGACTCAGGTGAGTGTACAGGATAGTCTTGAAAAGTATCGAACAGAGCTGAAGCCTTCAGAAGATTCAACACGAAAAGATCGTTCCATTCATCGCAATGCTATGGGTATAGAGGCCCATCACCCCACAAAAGTTCTGGCAAAGTTTATGGAGGATGATGGACGACATGCGCCAGATCCTAAGTCGAGATTTACAGCCCATCATATTGTTCAGGGGAAAGGTAGAACTCGGTTTGCTGCAGAAGCTAGAGTTGATATGCATTTCCACGGAATAAGGATCAATGACCCTGATAATGGGGTTTGGATGCCGAGAGAAATTTCCGATAAAGGCCATCCGGCTATGAGGCATGCCAATGCCCATGCAGAGATTCACACTTATAACTACGAGCATTGGGTTCATAACAGAAGCAGAAACATCGTTAATGAAGGTGCTTTTAGAGGTAAGCTTTTATCTATACGAACCCTATTGCGGGATGGGCAGCAGCCTGATTATGTGACTGAGCCACCACTGGAGGAGGTTTTTAAGCCGTGACTCTGTATAAAGTTCATGAAGACGCAGCCAACTACCAGAGTATGACACTGGATATTGATGATTTTCTGGATCTTTTGGATCCCCATATCGGTGAAGCTGCGGCTATGCAGCTTGGTAAAAAGAATATATCGGTAAAAGCTTGTTGGGAGCCTCTAGATCTTGGTTATTACCACAATGAAGGAACAGTAAGCCTCGCAGATATAAGTATCTGGCGGTCGGGTGTTTTGCTGATGAATCAAAAAGCCTTTCGTGCCTTGGAAGGTATACTTGCTCCCTTTGGTGAAATTCTGCCCTGTGAGCTCCATGGCAACCCAGCCTATTTTTTCAACTGCCTGAACCTGAAACCTTCTGACGCTGCACAAATACAATATCGAATGCATAAAGATATCTTTGCCGATGTTGAGTCTATCGTTTTTTCTGATGATGAAAGCGATGATATCTTCAAGCATGAGAATGAGATCAGCTTTGAGATGTTCTGTTCCAAACAACTGGTGGACGTTGTAAAACAGGCAGACTTGAAGGGACTGGCCTTTACAGAGAATCTTGCTGCGAGTGTCCCAGTCTGAACTGATTGTGACCAAAAAGTATTGGTCAGTGCTTTTTGGCTTCAGTCTATGTCTGTGGATATCCTAATTTGTTACTTGGACCCTTATTTATAGAACTATTTTCGTCATTTCGTATTTTCTTATACGACTTTTTATGGTTTTTCGTACTTTTTCATATGTTTTATAAGAAGGAGGGCTCAAGCTTTTGTGCTTATGAGTGAAATCGAAGATCAGCTCTCTTTGAGCCGACTTGGGTGATTGATCTGTAATCGTTGTAGTGTCTGTTGCTGTCTTTTTGGGGTAACCTGGAGCCATCATGGACGCATTGAATTGAATAAGGCATGTCTACAGATTGGAAGTCAGAAGAGCTATCTCTTATTGTTGCTGATTATTTCGCCATGCTGACGAGTGAGTTGTCAGGAAAAAAATATAATAAGGCGCATCATCGCCGTGTACTTTTTGCCCAGTTACCCCTGAGGACTGATGGAGCAATTGAGTTCAAACACTGCAATATCAGTGCGGTACTTCACCAGTTAAATCTGCCATCAATTAGTGGGTACAAGCCGCGCAATAATTTCCAGAACAGTCTGGTAGATGCTGTCAGTCAGTGGCTGGAAGCTAATTCTACGTTTATTGGTGTTGTTGAGTCAGATGTTCAGAAGAATGTCTCATTGCCAGAAAATATAGATTATCAGTCTATAGTCGTTCCTCCGCCAACAATAGAGGTACCGAAGCAGGCTATGGCTTTTGATCGCAAAGTGACCAGAGTATCGACAGTCAACTGGCTTGCAAGAGAGGCTTCAAATCAAAGTCTTGGTCTTGCTGGAGAATCCATAGTTCTGGAGTATGAAGAGCAACGTTTAAGGCAAAGTGGCCATAAAAAACTTGCTGATAAAATAGAGCATACTTCACGAGTAGTGGGAGATGGAACAGGATACGATATCCTGTCCTATGAGCTATCAGGTAAGCCCAGGCATATAGAAGTGAAAACAACCCGTTATGGTAAAGAGACACCATTCTGGCTGTCAGCCAATGAGCTGGGTTTCTCAATAGACAACAGTGACAGTTATTTTCTTTATCGGCTCTATAACTTCAGGAAAGGTCCAAGATTGTTTATGCTGCAGGGGGCTGTAAACAGGCATTGCCAGCTAAAACCACAGCAGTATATGGCGGCTTTTTAGGAGTGCCCTGGAGGGTTTACTGTCTGATTTAGAAATAACAGAGCTGAACAGCGAGAAAGAAAAAAATTCTACCTCAATTGAGCAGACAGTGCCTGCTCAATCTTCTGGCATGAAAGGTATTTTTGAGCGACGGAGTTTATGTACTGCAATGTGGTTCGCTCATAAATAGCTATTTAAATTTACCTTCAGCCCAGAGCTTTTCAAACTCTTCTTTGGCTCTCATCCGTCGATTCACGCACTCAACCATGTTTTCATTAGCTCTGATTCCTTCGCATTCCCATGGGGTGTGATACCAGGTATCAAATGCAGTATCTTTTCTCTGCTCTTCTTGCTGCTGCCTGCGTTTCTCTTCAAGAATACGTCTATTTTCTACTGCGTCGGCTCTGGCTTTTTGCAGAGCTTTCTTCTGTTGCGTATGAATATCTGGAGCTTTTGGAAGGGGCTTAAGGCTGATCACATTAGGCTCTTGGGCTTGTTCTGAATTCTGATCAGGCTTACCCGCTTGAGATAGGATTGATTTCTCCAGATAAGAGAATGTCCAGGAGGTTGCAGTCTTGATTGTGAATATCGTAAACAGGGCAAAAACTACAATAAGCGATAACTTCAGAGCAAAGAGCTTCAGAGGATTGGCTGTGTTGCTTTTATGATTTGACCTCTTTCTTGTTCGGCTCTTCAGGGGTATCTGTGGGTAGGAATGAACAATTTCGAGGATAAAAGGGCATCGACAGCTGACTTTTGATAGTTTTTGTTGAAGGACAAAAAAACAACAAAAGCCGCCGCCGATGCTTATAAAAACTATCCTCAATAAATGCCATAAACTCAAGTCATTTGTTTACGAAAAGGTTGAACTTGGTTTCTATCAAGGCTCCGAAGTCTTCAACGTCACTGTTATTCCCCGTAAGAATGGACAGGCTA
>NZ_JBPCXO010000464.1:0-7116 GCF_051008435.1 Endozoicomonas sp.
TCGTGCCTACGGCTACAGAAACAGAGAAAGATTCAAAACGGCGATTTACTTTCATTGTGGTGGTCTTGATCTTTATCCAAGAGGGGTAATCCGATGAAATTCACCCACACAATCTGAGGTAGAGCCCAGATTTTTACCCCAGGGTTGTCCAGCTGAAACTTGAAGTTCTTCCATAAACACCTAACAGGAAAGCAGTAACCTTTAGCAGAAGCAGATAAAAAGCTTCTACCACTCTATCTGTATTTTCGTTCCTACTGAAACCAGCTCCATAAACTCATCCATCTCCTGATTGGTTATGGCAATGCATCCGTCTGTCCAATCAAAGCGCTGCATTAAAAAGTCGAGCGCTCCCAGTCTATTTCGTTGACCATGGATCATGATAAAACCGCCAGGACTGACTCCAAGGCTTTCCGCTTTCTGGATGTCTTTCTGATTCGGGTAACTGATATGCATCGAACGGTAATAGGATGAATCTTCTTTCTTGTAATCCAGCGTATAGAGCCCTTCTGGAGTTCGCTCATCACCTTCCTGCTGTTTATGGCCTTCAGGGCTGCCCCCAGCGTAGGTTTTTACTACTTTCCCATCATCCAGCAAGAACATCTGTCTTTCAGACTTATCCACTTTCACAAGGTCCACACTGGCAGTGACTGCCGTGGCAAACATTGAAATCAGGAGAAAAAATGCCGTTTTCATTTCTATGATTAGTCCTTTAAATAACGCCAGCTATCCGCCCCATCAAAGTACCGAACACGAATATCCTTTGTGTCTGCTATCGACCCCATTCTCGTATTGAGGCCTATTTTAACTTTTCCATCATCCCTGACAGCGGTGTAATGAGTGGTACTCCCACAGTTAGTGCACGTATGAAAAGTGATAGTCTTATCGCCCCAACAAAATTCCTGAAGCGCTACATCCTGTTTAATCTCAATCTGATCATCCAGATAGTACCCCCAAAGAGCGCCTATTCGATGACAGATTGAACAGTTGCAACTGGTGATGGTTTCGGGTGCCTTGTCTGCATTCAGAACAATCCCGCCACAATGGCAGCTGGTCTTGAACATCCCTGCTCTCCTGTTTATTGGATCACTACTATTTCTGTCGCTACTAATCTGCGCTCATTACCCAGCATAAAGCTGTCGCCTATGATTCGAACCTTGGAACCTGGCTTTATGACGTCTATTTTCTCACTATTTTTCGGGCCCAGATTGGGAATGCTGATTACGACAGCGTATTCCGTTCCGTCATTAGACCTGAACCTCCAGACGGAACCATCCTTGCCTTGCTGGATTTTTTCAATGATCACCCCTGAGACAATAGCCAACTCTTCACTGTCAGCTTCCTCGACAGCCGGAGCCTGTACCCTTTCTGAATACTCTCTGGTTTGATGCTCTGTACAACCCGCCAGAAACAGTATCAGCAGAAGGACGGGGAACTTTCTGATTATATTCATAAGGCACTCACATCGTATTCAGAGGCGCTTTGCTGCCCCAAAGCAACGCAATTAATTGCTCAATCCTCCGGTTTGGGAAGCACTTTGTCCACTTGAATAATCATGGCGGCCAAGAGCTCCGTCTGACTGGTATTTCGACAACGGTGCCCCTGCTGGTTTTCTGGCTTGTCTTCAACGGGCAGATCACCTCCAAAATGAATGTCACCGGCACGGTAGAAGACTTCATTGCCATCCAGAGTCCGGGTATACCAGCCACCCTGCAAAATAATGACCCACTGCGGCTTTGGCGTTGCATGCATAGGCGCATCATAGCCCGGGGGCAAAATAACAAATCGAGTGCTAAGAGGCTTGGGAAGATCGCAACAATGGTATTCCGGTGTCGGATTGGAGTATTGAATTAAATTAAAGTGATTCAGAAAACGTTGTGAGGTACGGGAAACACCTTCTTCATCTACCCATAAATGCCAATAAGGCTGAGCAACATTCTCTTCAGACATATTCTGCATCCAATAAAGAAAACCTGAAGTCTATTTTACCACTGATCTGCTGCTTGACCCGTCTACTGGTTCAGGGTTCATGATGAATTCAAAGGTTAGACAGCATCCACCCGACAGGAGTGAGAAACATGAAACACACCATTTCAAATACAGATCAAAGCTTCAGAACACAGGTCGAATCCTGTGCTTATCCCGTTACAGACTTTAATCACCGCGCCCATCTGCGCCTGGCCTATATCTACCTTTCAGAGGGCACAACCGATGAAGCCAATGATAGAGTGAGAGAAACGCTGACTCGTATTCTGATACACAATAAGATAGAACCCGCCTCGAAGTATCATGAAACGTTGACCAAAGCCTGGCTGATGGCCATGAATCATTTTATGCAGAAAACAGTGGCTACAGATTCCGCTGACGAGTTTATAAACAAGAATCCGATTATGCTGGATAGCAGCATTATGAAAACGCACTATTCAGATGAACTGCTTTTTTCTGAGCTGGCGAAGAAGGTATTTGTTGAACCTGATCTGGCCCCTATACCTGGATAAGAAGCCACTAGGCATAAAACCCTTTTTCAACACTTTCTTCGATCAGGCTGGCAACATGCCCCCATAATGCCGGAGCAAAGTCTTTTATAAATGCCTTTCGTGACATGACTTGCTTGACAGGAATCACTCCTGTCTCTGGCGAGCCAGTCAGAACATGGTTTAAAAGTGGCTGAATAGCATCAATAACAGCGGCATATTTGGCTTCATCAGTCACTCGGGCTTCAAACTCATCCCAGAGCATACGATATTCAATAGCCACACTGTCCGGAAGCATGTTAAAAATTCGATCGGCAGCTTCGTTTTCAACTATCTGCTTATCAGCCTGATCTTCACTGTAAAGCCAGGTATCACCAGCATCGATTTCAACAATATCGTGAATCAACAGCATTTTGACCACTTTCAGAATATCCAGAGATTCTGACGAATAATCTTCCAAAAGAACCGCCATCAGCGCTACATGCCAAGAATGTTCTGCTGAGTTCTCAAACCGATCATCCAGCGTCCTGTTGCCACGTGTGACTGTTTTCAGTTTTTCTATTTCTTTCAGGAAATGAAACCTGAGTGTTAAATCATTCAATGTCTGTCCCTGAACGTTTAAAATTATTGCCTTCTAAATCATCACTGCCTGCAGATGTTCTTGCTTCTGTTGCCAGACATATAGCTCTGCTTTACTGAAAACCTCTTCAGCTATGTAATGATCGCCATCCACCACTTCCAAATGAACATCTCTGCCAGAAGCACTTAAAAGATCATATGAAATTCTTGCTTCACTGACGGAGACCCTATTGTCACTCGCTCCATGTATTAACAAGAAAGGAGTCAAGGATGATTGATCCATTGAAACATTGAGCTTTCTGCCAGAAACGATGATGGCTGAAACAACCTGACCTAGATGAGTGGATACAAACTCATAAACCCCATTTGCTCCCCGGCTATAGCCCATCAAATGATAGCCAGCAGCAGAACTGCTCAGTATTCTCTCCGAGGTCACCAGGAACTTATCCAGATAACTCGTTTGCCATTTTGATGCCGTTGGAGATACGGGAATCAACACATCATGATCTAACTCCAACCCGTTCTCAATCAGTGATGGCAAATCCGGATACTCGAACAGTCCAGCTATACCTTGTCCAAAAGCACCAGAACCATGCAGATAAAGAACTCTGTATGGAGACGGGTTCACTGAACGATAGATTAATCCTTCAACCCCATTAATTTTTACTGTTTCCCTGTGCACAGATTCTCCGGCTTTTGCGAAAGGAACTTCTCGATATCTGACATCGTTTTTGCACTGTCATATTCAACCCCACTTCGACTATGCACGGCCTCTTTCGCGACAACCGCAATACTCTCTGGTGAAATCGATTCCTGAAAAATCACCATCTCTGGTGACAGACGAGACAAATTCTCAAAGTAGGCTCTCTGGGGTTCAATCAGTTGCAAGTGCAGCTCAAAGTTGCATCGCTTGCAGGTAGTATCCTGCTCTTTTCTCTTTCTTAGTTCATGCTCTGGCAAAGACAAGATGATATAAGTGTCTGGAAATGACACCCTGCCACTTTGAAACTCAGCCTTGAAGAAATCCAGAACCTTTGAAACAGGCT
The DNA here is from genome assembly GCF_051008435.1 of Endozoicomonas sp. Lineage (GTDB taxonomy): Bacteria > Pseudomonadota > Gammaproteobacteria > Pseudomonadales > Endozoicomonadaceae > Endozoicomonas_A. The sequence continues at coordinate 4,097 of NZ_JBPCXO010000464.1, forward strand.
GATAGCCATGCTCTGCATAAATCCAGTTGTACCAGAATGTTTGCAGGTGATCGCCATCAAGAATAGCCACCTTCCCTGCATTAGAAGCAGCCTCAGCCAGCTGCCACCTTTCTACCTGCTTTTGGAAGTACCAGGTGGACGATTCTTCTATAGGCCTTTCAAAAAGCTCGTTGACTTCAGGAATTCTGACATACCCAAACTCTTTTTCCATAAATTGAGCGGCGGTGGTTTTCCCTATGCCACTGGCACCTTCCAGGCACACTACAGACATCTATTAATCCTCTATTGATACGTCATACGGAAAAAACCAGGAAGGGTTGTTTAGTATGTGCTTTGAGAATGAAACAAAGAAAAGCGTTGCGACCAGAATATGGCCGCAACGTGAAGACTAAGCGCTTAGTTACTGCTCAAATTCAGGCTATTGATGTCAACACCGTCGGAGTTAGCCACATAACCGGACTGGGAAGACTTGATCTTCTGGCTCCGGTCAATAATGGTCAGACTGTGCATACGACATCCTTCGTAGGCTTCATCAAAGTAAAAGCTAAAGCCGTCGTTGGTCTGCAGAGAGCTTCTCATTGAGACATCATTAGTGAGCAGTTTGTTACCGTTCATAGCTTGATCCTGACAACCTTTAAGCTTCACCTTAACCAACCCTTTTTCTGCATAGGTTTCGTAGGTTTTGTTACCCCAGGTTACCTCTTTAAACGACAAGGTTTGATGTTTTATGGGGCAGCTGGCTGCCTGGTCCGCCAACGCTGGTTTGATCATCACACGTCCCCCCTGACCCAGAGACAGAAATTCACGATGGTCAGCACCATAAAACAGATTGGCAATATCGGAACGGTATGAATCGTTACGGGTGTATTTACCTGGAGTCCAGAAGACTTTGCCAGAGCTTAAATCACAGGCTTCTGCCACTGGGTCGCTGGTGTCTCCCAGCAGGCATTTCCTGAGCTTGTTGCTGTTGCCAGGGTACACAGCCCGACAGCCTTCTTCCTGAGGGTTCGCCTCGACCCTATCCACATGGACTCCCCTGATAAGGATTCCATAAGTGTCGGCATAAGACTTGTCATTAAAAGCCACTCGGGTAAAGAACTTGTCGGCCACAAAAGGAATCACCGATTTTTTAAAGCCTTCTTCCAGCTTAACGTTATACGGTGCTTCAAAACGGTTCGCCTGCCTGAGTGCATCAAAATTAATATCGATCAGTGTTTGATCCATATTATTCCGCACAGCATAAACAGAAGCTGACTCATCCAGCTTGCCCAGATTAATATAAGTTGAGGTTTCACCGGCTATTGTGAAGACTTTGGTCAGCCGCTCACCAGAACCCGATTCAAAATACAGACTCTCGGTATGACTGGTGCGGTTGGTGTACCTTACCCAGGCTTCTCCGTCTTCATCCAGAATCTGACCATCAAATAATTGAAGATTGTCATCTGAAAAATTGGGGAGCTCCATAGTCATATGGCTCAGCTTGACGGGCTGTTCTTCTTCAAGACTCAGAGAGTGGCGATCCGCCCCCACTTTCACCAGAAGATCCTTATAAGCCTTCTTCTCACTAATCCCTTTTGCAGCATAGTTGTAGCCGCGCTTTTGATACTTAACATGCAGTTTATAGCTGGCACCTGGGACCGTCGGAATAAATGTTCTTAATCGAACCGCAGCGGCTTCACCATCCACCGTTTTTGCACAGCCTTCCATATTGCGTGCATTAAGATCGGTATCCATTTCCGTGGCAAAGCCATCACCCTTAATGCCATACACTTTGGCATAGCCGATTTCCAGCTTGGCATCACAGGCTAAATCACGAATCTCCTGAATACGTTCCCGGCGAGCCTTGCCTTCAAGCAGCATGGCCTCTTCCCACATCTGGGGATACATTCTTTTCAGTGTTTGGCGAGTCCACTGAACATCAAACTGAATACGTCCATTGTCATCAATATATAAGGCTTTGGCTTCACGGGCAGGCATGCTTTCCTTGAGTTGACGAAAATCGAGATCATCAACGATGCCCCATTTGCCATTATGAAATTGGTCCTGATAGCCATAAAAATATTGAGTACCAATACGTTCAGCCTGGGCAAGAGTAGCAGCAGAGCAGAGTGCCAGAACAGCACCCATCTTTATCAACTTCATCCGTATAATCGTCCCTTATCAGATAAAATTATTATTGTCAGGTATCCAAACCTGATTTATTTGTACTGGTTCACACAAACCTCGAGAAATAATGCTGGATTGCGAACTGAAGATCAATCAATTATACGAACTAGACACAATAATTTAAAATAACTGAAGAAATAGCCTGCCTGGCAAAAGCATTAGATGCTTTTTTGTTTGATCTTTTTAACCCAGCCGATACTCAGAACATACCGACGGCCTTTCAGTATTTTATTCACCGAGTGCTCTGATAAATCAGATCGAAAGAACTTAATCAGACGGCTTTCGTAGATAGGCTCACGGCAAATAAACTCGCCACCGGATTCGGGCGATTTTAAAATAATATTCAGCCGATAATGTTCGCCACTCTCCACTTGATCAACATGAGGGGGAATTTCATGCCCTTCAAGAAACCTCAGAAGATAAAGATCAAAAGGGACAGGCCACAAACCACCACCAAGGAGCATTTTGTCATACCCGGTATTCTGTCGACCTTTCTGCCAGCGGAACACTTTCGATAAAAACTCACCCATCTTCATATTCACCCACCCCGCTATTTTATTGCCAATCGCTGAAACAATTCCCAAAGAGCAATTTTATTGGAATCGAATTCAAGTAACGCTCTGGCTTCTACTTCGGAACACCATTTATATTCAATGTGTTCACTGGAAAGCACTGGGTCCCCTTCAACCAAGACAGAAAAAGAGAATTCCGGGATAACATAAGGTGTCCGGCTAAGTTCGTCTTATCTGTTGTTTGAACTATAATGCAGCAGTCACCTACTTTTAGGGATGCTGTTATGCAATATGCTCTCTTCAAAGCATTTCTTGATGCCATTTCGACACTGACCAGCCATC
>NZ_JBPCXO010000465.1:0-5073 GCF_051008435.1 Endozoicomonas sp.
TCGATGAATTCGATTAAATAGGTCAACTATTCTCACGAATCCATCGAAGCTGTCTAGAACGCTCAAGACTGTCGACTCGTTCTACTGAAATTTATGCTCGAAAGCATAAGTCCGACAGGCTCCTAGAAATAATTGAGCAGGATGCCCAATCAGCCAACCAGTTTGACGACAAACTGTTCTTTTTCAGGCAGGCTTAGATTAGATCAAGGTCAGGAAAGTTCACGACAAGGTCACATTTATTTTTAAGCGGGATAGTCTCCGTCGTTTTTGAGTAAAAACGGCGGAGACTGAAAGCAGAATTCAGGGCGCAATCATCTCGACGAATTGAGCCAGTCCGGGCCCTGGCATGTCCATCTCTAGCACCGCTGCGTTAGCGGTCATAAAGCCAGGTCCCTGATGCATCGCCCCGTCACAGAGCAGACCGGTTAAAGCACCCACCAAAGGCATATGACTGGCAAGCGCAATATTCCCATGAGCAGGCAACTCTGAGACGACTGCCATTGGGTCGTCATCCGGTGTAATACACTCGAGTGTTTCCAGAGTACACTCCAGTGTTTCAGCCAGAATCCGGCCAGACTGCTGTGCCCTGAGATATGGACTGGCAAGGACTCTGTTAATCCCAAGATGAGTCAGTTTAGAAGCCGTACTGAGTACTTCCTGTTGACCCATTTCCGTCAGCGGTCTTTCCTGATCAGAAGGTGCTGACCAACTGGCTTGTCCATGACGCATAATGATCAGTTTCATCATTCAATTCCTGTTTATCGATGCCTTTCAAAAGCACGGTGATACCAATGAGATGAGAAAAGATGACTGGATAGCCAAGCCGTTAACCGGCCTCTTCCTGATCATTTTCATTGTCCGGCTCTTTCTCACCAGGCCAGTCACTGAATGGATAGGGTTTGGTATCCGCATTATAAGTAACAAACTGAATGATCTGATAAAAGTATTGATTCAAACTCGCACTGAACTCCAGCAAGCGTGAATTGGGTTCTGACTTGATAAACCCATGTATAACCTGAGCAATAGCGATCAGTAAAATCAGAAAGCCTGCAATATGGGCCAGCATATAAAACAGCACCATGAACAGCAGCCTAAGCCATCGTGACTCTGATTTCAGATTATCAATCACTTTCTCATCCATAAATAACCCGCTCCGTTTTTGTTGATAGTTAACAGTTTTGAATTGACAGTAGTCAGTTTCTAAAAGGAAAACATTCCTGTGCACTGAAAACCGTTCGCGCCTTACTTTTACCGGACCATAAATTCAACGTCGGTTTTCTGTTCACGAAGCATCATGCCCCGTACCAGCTGACTGACATCAAAGTCTTCAAATATAACCTTGTGCAGGGCTTCTACAATCGGCATATAAACGTCCAGCTCAACCGCTTTCTGCTTAACCTGCTGTAAAGTATTCACCCCTTCAGCCACCTGCCCCAATTCATCTTCAGCTTCTTTCAGGCTTTTGCCCTGTCCCAGAGCATATCCTACCCGGTAGTTTCGACTGAGACTGGAGGTACAGGTTGCCACCAGATCCCCGACTCCCGCCAACCCCAGAAAGGTCATAGGATCGGCTCCCAGCTTCACGGCAAAGCGACTCATTTCTGCCAGACTCCGGGTAATCAACATGCTCTTGGTATTCTCACCCATCCCCATGGCTGCACCGATGCCTGAAACAATGGCATAGATATTTTTAAGGGCACCGGCCAGTTCAACACCATAGACATCATGATTGGAATAAACCCGAAAATAATCAGAGTGCAGTACTTTCTGAACAACCTCACACAGCTCTGAATCTTCACTGGCAATAACCGTTGCCGTTACCGCCTTGGCCACAATTTCCTTGGCCAGGTTCGGACCACTGAGAACACCCACTCTGATTGAGTTGAGTTCTTCATTGAGGATCTCACTCATCAGGTCGAAGGTGACCGGCTCAATACCCTTGGTCGTACTGATCACCATTTTACCTTCCAGAGCATCGCCCGCCAGCTGTACCACTGAACGAAAAGATTTACTGGGAATGGCAATCAATACCAGGTCAGCATCGGACACTGTCGCTTTGATATCGGTAGAAGCCTGAACAGAAGGGTGAATGGTATAGTCCGGTAGATAGCGGTGATTGATATGATCCTGGTTGATGCCCTTTACCTGCTCCTCACTGCGCATCCAGAGTTTAACCTGATGACCGTTTTGAGCTGATATATCGGACAGTGCTGTACCAAAGCTGCCTCCACCCAGGATGGCTATGGTATACTGCTTGCTACCGTTGTTCGGCGTCATCATCATAGTTCCGGCTGTGTTTCTCTTGACTCGGCACATGGGATGCAATGGAGCCATCCCGTCTGGCGACTGTATACCCCAGGCACCGGTTTCATGTTCGTCTTATAAGCCATGGCCTAAAAACAGACGGCTGCACTTTCAGATCGGGTGCAAATCAGTCAGTCTGAATATCCTGCCATGGCTAAAGACTCGTCTTTCAACTCCAAGGGAGATGAAAGATCTTTCAGATAGATAATACATTACCTGAACCGGTAGTGCATGAAGAGGGTTGCGTTTTTCAAAGGATGAAAAAACGATCATCCGGAACCGACCTTCATCAAATGTCACGAGAGCCGCCAGATCTGTTGTTTTTTTGTTAATTTCAACGGAATACTCTGATGAGAGTCTGAGAGCAATGGTATAGTGCACGCCGGAACGATAGTAATGAATTCCCGTGATCAGTGGTCAGCCTGACAGGGAGTCGACAGGTCCATGTCACCCCTGCCTTCAGGTCGGCCATGGCATTTTCCAGGAATAATGAACGAATGAAGCAACAATCCTTCGATAAAGACGATCTGCTCCGCTGTTCTCAGGGTGAGCTTTTCGGTCCAGGCAATGCTCAACTGCCAGCACCTAACATGCTGATGCTGGACCGTATCGTCCGTATCTCTGAAGAAGGCGGAAAGTACGGCAAGGGCGAGATCATTGCCGAACTGGATATCTCTCCTGACCTGTGGTTCTTTGAGTGCCATTTCCCGGGCGACCCGGTAATGCCTGGCTGCCTGGGTCTTGATGCCATGTGGCAACTGGTCGGTTTTTATCTGGGCTGGATGGGAAATCCGGGCCGAGGCAGAGCTCTGGGCAGTGGTAATGTTAAATTCACCGGCCAGATCCTGCCAACCAACAAAAAAGTGACCTATCACATCAACATCAAGCGTATTATCAGCCGCAAGCTGTCGCTGGGTATTGCTGATGGCACTATCAGCGTCGATGGACGCGAGATTTATACAGCAGAAGGGCTCCGGGTTGGCCTTTTCCAGAGCACCGACGCATTCTGATTCATTCGGATAATTCAGGTTTAGACAAATGAAACGTGTTGTAGTTACAGGGATCGGCATTACTTCCTGCCTGGGTATCACTCAGGACGACGTAGCCGACAGCCTCAAACAGGGAAAATCCGGCATCAGCTTCAACGAGAGCTACGCTGAAAAAGGTTTTCGCAGCCAGGTATCCGGCTCTGTCGACATCGATCTGAGCGAACACATTGACCGTAAAACACTGCGTTTTATGGGTCTGGCGGCTTCCTATGCCTACATCGCCATGAAACAGGCAATTGAAGATTCCGGTCTGTCTGAAGACCAGATTTCCAACCCCAGAACCGGCCTGATTGCCGCTTCCGGTGGTGCCTCTTCTGAAAATATCGTAGAAGCCGCTGACATCATGCGAGAGAAAGGTGTCAAGCGTGTAGGTCCCTACCGTGTCACCCGTACCATGGGCAGCACAGTATCGGCCTGTCTGGCTACCCCATTCAAAATCAAGGGTGTGAACTACTCCATTACTTCTGCCTGTGCCACCAGTGCTCACTGCATCGGTAACGCAGTAGAGCAGATCCAGCTGGGCAAACAGGATGTTGTCTTCGCCGGTGGTGGTGAAGAAGAGCACTGGTCACAGACCGGCCTGTTCGATGCCATGGGCGCTCTGAGCACCAAGTACAACGAAAGTCCGGACAAAGCTTCCCGCGCTTATGACGCTGACCGCGATGGTTTTGTCATTGCCGGCGGTGGCGGCATGGTGGTTCTGGAAGAACTGGAACACGCCAAAGCCCGTGGTGCCAAGATTTACGCAGAAGTGGTTGGCTACGGCGCAACCTCTGACGGTTATGACATGGTGGCCCCTTCCGGTGAAGGCGCTTCCCGCTGCATGCGTCTGGCTCTGGAAACGGTTGACGGTCCGGTTGATTACATCAACACCCACGGCACTTCCACACCCGTAGGCGATGTTGCTGAATTGAAAGCGCTGAAAGAAGTGTTTGGTGATGAAATGCCCACCATCAGTTCTACCAAGTCGCTGTCTGGTCACTCTCTGGGAGCGGCTGGTGTTCAGGAAGCTATCTACTGCCTGCTGATGATGAAACACGAGTTCATCACTGCTTCAGCCAACGTAGAAAACCTGGACGATGAAGCCAAGAACCTGCCGGTTCTGGTGGGCGAAGCTCGCGAACAGAAGCTGACTCGAGTCATGTCTAACAGCTTCGGTTTCGGTGGCACCAACGCCTGTCTGGTACTTCAAAGTTACGAAGACTGATAGCCAGGTATGTTTCTTCTGAAAGTCACTCAGAAGAACACAGCCTACTGAAAAAGCCACCTTAACGGTGGCTTTTTTTATTCCTCCATTAATATCTCCAGCATGGAGGAATAATTATTAAGAAAATGTCGGGTGACCGCATAAGTATCGGTATCTTCATACTCCACTTCTTCCAGACCGTTCTCGTGAATCTGGGGTTCGGCCTGCAAAATTGCTTTTACGTCAGAAAATATATCTAGGAGCCTGTCGGACTTAGCCGACCGTAGCGAGAAAAAGTCCGGTTTGAGACAGTTTTTATGATTATTTGAGGCGAATAGCGAGCTATTCAACGAAAAGAATCATAGAAAATGGCCAAGTCTGGTTGTTTTGCGGTGGGTAAGTGGGAGGTCCGACAGGCTCCTAGGCAATAGCAATAGTAGAACAGCAATTTTATAGCTGCTTTTCAGAGTAAGTGTTATCTGAAGGGCGGTAGCGTGGGTGAATTCTGACTGTATTTTTCTAAATTAGGATTTT
>NZ_JBPCXO010000466.1:0-1077 GCF_051008435.1 Endozoicomonas sp.
CCGGTGTCTGGGTGATTGGTGCTAACGAAGACGACGGCGTTAAGCTGGAGTCTGTCGCTAAAGTTGGTGGTGCGCTGGTGGACGATGTTGAAGGCATGGCGGTGTATGCTCAGGAGCAGCAGTCTTACCTGGTCGTTTCCAGTCAGGGTAATGACAGTTATGCGGTCTTCGATACTGAAAAGCCTTTTGCTTACCGGGGTTCGTTCCGTGTCGGATTGAATGCAGCCAAAGGGATCGATGGCACCTCTGAAACCGATGGTCTGGATGTCAGCAGTGCCAACCTTGGTGGTGTTTTCTCAGAAGGAATGTTGGTGGTGCAGGATGGCAGGAATCATATGCCTTCCAGTCCTCAGAACTTCAAATACATACCCTGGAAGTCGATTCAGGTGGCTTTGAAGCTCGACTGAATCTTCTTTCACTGATGTAACATTGCCAAAAGAGCCGGGTTAACGGATTCCAGTTTACCCGGCATTACCCACCTTTCAGCTTCTCCCTCATAACTCCTTTTTATTTCAACTTTTAGCTCACAGGAATCAGCAGAATAATGAATATGAACTAGTATTCTCAAAATCATAAAACTGATGAAGGTGTATCCCCGTGAAGAGAGTATTGTTGTTTGCTGCTCTGTGTCTGTCTGGTTTCTCAGTAGCCAAGGCTGCTTCTATTGGGAATGGCGGGAATTCAACCCGGTCCGATGTGGAAGTAACGACGGGCTCAATGCCGTGTGAAGGCATTCTCGGATCTCACCTGGGAGCTGAAGGTTATCTTGTCGGGGTAGTTCCCTACAAGGGGACCGTTTTCTTTGCCTCTTTGGATAATGGCGGTGTTGATCCCGAGCACAAGGATACGCTCAAGCTAAGCAGTGGCTCACTCACTTCATTCAGCCTATGGAATGTTGGTGGTTCCGTGCAGGCCTCCGAGTTCTCTGAAGACCAATTCAAGCTTACGTCACTCATGTTACGCACCCTTCATCGACTGAAGTTCTTGGAACGATGATGTCAGCGCTGAAAGATAAAGCTTCGCTCGCAACTCAAAGTGGTTCAAATTGAGCTTGTTAGACAAAACCTCAAGACGAAA
>NZ_JBPCXO010000467.1:0-7274 GCF_051008435.1 Endozoicomonas sp.
GTGGCGCTCCTATAGAAGTCATCAAACAGTACGTTCAGCAGCAGAGAACACCGCATTAGTCGGCTATCGCCGACGAGCTTACATCCCCGCACTCAAAGTACGGGGTTTTACGCTCAACCGATAACAACGGTAAGCGTCCTGCTGAAGAAGTTCGCAAAGAAATCAACGCCCACGGTGTCTCGGTTGTTCATATCAAACTGGTTGATAGTGTCTGGGACGTGGTTAAAAACAGTCAATACAACAAGCGTTACACCGCTGCTACTGAAATGGACCTGACAGGACCAGTAGCGGACAATGATCTGCTGGTGACCAAATACACCGATGAAAAAGGTAATAAAGCACTGGCCCGTGGTACCAACAATAACTGTGGTAATGGCCACACTCCATGGGGCACTTACCTGACGTGTGAAGAAAACTGGCCGGGCTATTTCGTCAATAATGGTGACTTGATCAAAGAGCAGGAGCGTCTTGGTATCAGTACCAACGGCACTCGTTATAGCTGGGATACGGTGCTTCCTGCTGCAGAAAAAGAAACGGGTGAGTTTGCTCGTTTTGATGTAACGCCAGGTGCTGGAGATGTTACTCAGGATTTCCGTAATGAAGCCAATGGCCATGGCTATATTGTTGAGATTGATCCCTACAATCCTCAAGCCAAAGCTATCAAACGGACCGCTCTGGGTCGTTTCCGCCATGAAGAGTGCTCATTTGGCAAGCTGGCAGAAGGTCAGCCTGTGGTCTTCTATTCTGGTCATGACAGCCAGTTCGAGTACATCTACAAGTTTGTTTCCAAAGAGCTTTGGAATCCAGCAGATGCCAACTCTGAAAATCGCCTGGTGACCGGTGCCAAGTACATGAATGAAGGTACTTTGTATGCGGCTCGTTTTGATGAGCAGGGCAAAGGGGAATGGCTGCCTCTGACTCCAGAAGCAAAGACCAAAAACGGAGTTAAGCTTGGGAATGTTCCAGGATTCTCAACTCAGGCTGAAATTATTCTGAATACCCCGGGAGCTGCCGATCTGGTGGGTGCTACACCTATGGATCGCCCTGAGTGGACAGCCGTTGATCCGAAAACCGGTTCTGTATATGTCACGCTGACAAACAACAGCAGTCGTGACAATCAGGATAATAATCCAGACACTGATACCAACGTGGCCAATCCTCGTGAAGGAAACCAATACTGTCATATCATTCGCTGGAATGAAGGCGCTGATCCCAGTGTGTTCACTTGGGAATTCTTCCTCTTTGGTTCTTTCGCATCAGCAGACACATTGGTGAACCTGTCCGGTCTGAATGAAACCAATGAATTCGGCAGTCCGGATGGTCTGGCATTCGATGATCGTGGTTTGATGTGGATTCAAACCGATGGCGGTGCTAACGAGAACACCAATGATCAGATGCTTGCGATTATCCCTTCTGAGTTAAACAGCACTGATAATAAGCTGGCAGTCAATGCTGATAATCAGGAAGAACTGAAGCGTTTCTTTGTTGGCCCTAATGGTTGTGAAGTGACCGGTTTGGCATTTGCACCGGATAATCAGAGTCTTTTTCTGAATATTCAGCATCCAGGTAACTGGCCAGCTGCAGGGGCGACTGATGCAACCGATTCCAGTGGTGCTAATCGTGCGCGCTCTTCCACGGTCGTCATTATGAAAGAAGGTGGTGGTGAGGTCGGCGTTTAAATAGCTCTCACAGCCTGACAAGATGAAAAAGCCGGGGAGCAAAATACTCTTCGGCTTTTCTATGTCTGGCACAGACTCTTAAAAGACTTAGACTTCAGTTTGTCATATTCGAGACATTTTATTGAAATGCTAATGTCGTTTAATAACCCCAGTTTCCAATAACTAAAAAAACTGGTCGCAGGGCATATAACGACGATGAGCAAACATACTTTTGATCCCACCGTTTATAACGACAGTGGCAACAAGCCGATTTCTGCCGTGCTGGAAAAAGAGCTGACCCGCAGAGGTGTAATCAAGCGTGGTGGAGCCCTGGCAGCCTTTACAGCGCTGGCCAGCCTTGGCTTGACCGGATGTAATAACGACGATTCCGATACTGAAACCACATCTGCTGACCTGACACTGGGCTTTGAGTCCATCGCCGGATCAAAACTGGATGCTGTCGCTGTCGCCGCAGGCTATAAGGCTCAGGTACTTGCCCCCTGGGGAACGCCATTGAATGACTCAGCCAACGCCTGGGCGGATGATGGCAGTAACAGTTCTGAAGATCAGTTGAATGCCGTTGGTATGCACCACGATGGCATGCACTTTTTCCCTCTGGGAGAAGGTACCAGTGAAGGCATTCTCTGCATCAATCATGAATACATAGATCAGAAGGCGCAGCATCCCAACGGTGCCACAGAAGAGTCAGCCGGTGTGCGACCCGTGGAAGAAGTGCGCAAGGAAATCAATGCCCATGGTATTTCTGTAGTGCACATCAAACTGATGGATGGCGTCTGGGACGTTGTCACCAACAGTACTTATAACAAGCGTTTTACAGCTGCTACCGAAATGGATGTTTCCGGTCCTATCGCAGAGAGCGATCTGGATCTTCTGGTGACTAAGTACACGACTGAGAAAGGTAACAAGAACATTGCCCGTGGTACCAATAACAATTGCGGAAACGGTCATACTCCTTGGGGAACCTACCTGACGTGTGAAGAAAACTGGCCTGGCTATTTCACGCGTTCAGATTCTGTTGATAACTGGACAGATGAGCAGAAGCGTATGGGCATCAGTGACGGCGGCACACGTTATGGCTGGAATACGCCAGCCGATGGTTCTGTAACCGGTGAATTCTCCCGTTTTGATGTGATCCCATCCGGTGCCAATGCCACTGAAGATTACCGCAATGAAGCCAATGGTCATGGCTATATCGTAGAAATTAACCCCTATAATGCCAGCGAAAAAGCCATTAAGCGCACAGCTCTGGGGCGTTTCCGGCATGAAGACTGCTCATTCGGCAATGTAGAGCAGGGTAAGCCTGTTGTTTTCTACTCAGGTCATGATGGTCGCTTTGAGTATATCTATAAGTTTGTTTCTGAAGCTCTATGGGATTCTGCAGATGCCAATCCTGCTGATCGTATGGCAACGGGTGCCAAGTATATGGACAAGGGGACACTATACGTCGCACGCTTTGACGAAAATGGCGTGGGTGTTTGGTTGCCTCTGACACCAGACTCAACCACCAAGGACGGTCAGCGACTGGGTGATATCAGTGGTTTTGAAACACTGGCAAAGGTTATTTTGAACACTCCGGGCGCTGCAGATCTTCTGGGAGCTACGCCTATGGACCGTCCTGAGTGGACTGCCGTAGATCCAAAAACCGGTGCGGTCTACGTCACACTGACCAACAATACCAAGCGTGATAACCAGGATTCAGATACCAAAAACGATACCAATGCAGCCAACCCCAGGGAAAATAACCAGTACGGTCATATTATTCGCTGGACTGAAGGTTCTGAAGCCACGGCATTCAACTGGGAGTTCTTCTTGTTTGGTTCCCCGGCCAACAGTAATGCAGACACCAATCGTTCCAGCCTGAATGCCAGTAATGAACTGGCCAGCCCGGACGGTCTGGTATTTGATGATCGCGGTATTCTGTGGGTTCAAACCGATAATGGTGCCTCTGAAGTGACTGAAAATACCAATGATCAGATGCTGGCCATTATCCCTTCACAACTGGATCAATCCGCAGATGGCGCTCCTGTTGTGAATAATGCGAATCAGGACCAGTTGAAACGTTTCTTTGTGGGGCCAAATGGTTGTGAGGTGACAGGGCTGGCATTTAACAATGGCTACACCAGCTTCTTTGCCAATATTCAGCATCCTGCTAACTGGCCTTACACCAAAAATGCTGCTGAAGAGACTCCGGCTGACCTGAATGTCCGACCTCGTGCGGCTACTGTCGTTATTATGAAAGAAGAGGGTGGAGAAATAGGTGTGTAAATAACCTTTTTTATCACCCGAAAAAAAGCCGAAGCGCATTTTGCTCTTCGGCTTTTTCATGCTTGTGGCACAGAGTTTATCGCAAAGTAGCCTTGAGAGTCATACCGGTGCGGGCACCGACTACGCTGACATACTGATAGCCTGAACCGGGGTTGTTGACTGTCATGTTTTCAGTATTGCCTGTTCCCGTGGAGCTTTGGTCATAGTTACTGGCAGTAGCCCAGATGCTGGCCTTGTAATAGACATTGCCGTTACCACTTCCATGTCCGGCTTCAATCTGAATGGCGTTTGTGCCAGAAGGTACAAGAATCCAATAGTATTGAATATTGCCTGAGTCGCTGGCATCCGGAACACACACTGCATCGGCACTGGTTAAGCCATTAGCCGTTTGAGGTGTTTCAGTGGCACAGGCATCTTCCAGGCCGTTACCAGAGACCTCTGTTACGGACACAGTGGCTGAGTCTGAAGAAGAGGCCCCGTCGTTATCAGTTACGGTAAGTTCTGCAGTGTAAGACCCTGCAGAAGAGTAACTGTGAGTAGGGTTGGCCGATGAACTGCTATTACCGTCGCCAAAGCTCCAGCTATAAGTGGCAATAGAGCCATCGGAGTCAGAAGATCCCGCACTGCTGAAAGCAATATTGGTAGCCATATTACCGGAATAGGGACCATTGGCATTCGCCACCGGAGGCTGGTTGCTTCCATCTGCAACAATATTAACGGAGTAATCCTCAACTTCGCCATCACCGATGTTGCCACAGGAAGCTGTGGGTGCTGAATTGTACTTCATGGCAATGCGCATGCGAGTGCCGATAACGCCTGATGCTGAAGCAGGAATATTAAGATTTGCATTCACTGCTGCTGAGCCAGAGACACCGCTTAAGACTTGTTCACCACTGTCTGTGAAGTCCCCATCCTTATTCAGGTCAATCCATACGGACCAGTGTTCGGTGTAGGCATTGCCTGAGAAACCGGGTGTCAGAGTGACTGAATTGTTACCTGTACTCAGGCTTGCAGTTTGGCTGGTAAAGTCAGTATAAACTGCCTGGTTCGAACTGTTATTCAATCCCCCGGTTGCGACATTGGCTATCCATTCATAGTTACCCCCACCTTGGGCAGAGCAATAGGATAAACTTCCTGCGGATACGGTAACGGAAGCTGTATCGTTTGCGGTTAATCCAGAGTTATCTGTCACAGTCAGGATGACACTATAGGAGCCCGTGGTTGTATAGCTATGGCTTGGATTAGCGGCAGTGCTGGTGTTGCCATCACCAAAATTCCAGCTGTAAGAAGCAATGCTGCCATCAGGATCGTTGGATCCGGAGCTGCTGAACGCAACCGGATTGTTCACAGAGCCGGTGTAAGGACCATTGGCTTTAGCAACAGGTGGCTGTCCCGAAGAACCTGACCCCGTCCGCATATGGATGTAGCTGCTATTGTTAGCCTCTGTCCACTCTGAGACGGAGTTGTCATTGTCGATAATGACGCCCAGATAGTAGTCGGTATTGGCTGACAGATTATCTGGAATCACGACATTGCGTGTGATCGTATCCGGTGTATTACGAGTCACTGTAACCGTATCAGTAGAAATTAAAGTGTCAGTACTGGTGATGGTCGCGTTCGTCGAAATATAGTAACCCAGAGTGGCGGTATGAGAGTTAGTACCGTTATTCTCCAGCGTCATTTCATACTGGATTGCTTGACCTGGCTCCACTTCATAGCGTCTTTCACAGCTGGAATAACCGCAGCCGGAGACAGCAACGGTGGAATCGAGGACTGCCCCGTTGCTGTCAAAAAGTCGGGTTCTGCCATGAGAGCTGTATTCTCCTGAAGCCCCGGTATGCCTCCAGGCGGCAACGGATAAGTCTTCCCGGGCGGTTTGACCATAAGTAGCAATTAAACCGTTAACAGCATCTTCTCCCATGTAGGAGCGTAAAGCATTGTCACCGGTGGTATGAACATGGGTGTAGTCTGACCCCATAATGTTGTAGTAACGATTTTCGTGGGCCAGGCCAATGGTATGACCGACTTCATGAAGTGCGGTTGTTTCAAAGGTTCGAGCGTCACCGCCATAATTCCAGAAGTTGGTTTTATCTTCCATGCCGTCGTTGTAAGAGACCGTATTGTGGAAAATAATATCCCCTTCAATCGTATTGCCGCATGGGTCGGTAATGTTGTAGCCAATGGCAGAGTTACCATTGTTACCCCACCAGACTTCACTCTCACCGTTACCAACGCCCACATTGAGGTCATTATCCAGTTGGAGACCTACCGTTAAGTTAACCGGGGTATCGTTAAAGCGTGCCAGGGCGTTGGAAAATGACGTAAACCATTTGGCGTATTGGCCATCAAAGCCTGTCGGGTTGGCATTAAAGGTAAAACTGTTACTGCCCCACTTTCTTGGTGTGCTGTTACCACAGTCGGTCCAGTATTTATAAGCGAGTGCTTGCCCGCTTGATAAGGTCAATAAGGTGACTGCTCCCAACCTTATAAGAAATTGATTAAGTTTCATGATGGGTTCACTTGAATGTGTTTAAAAAGGTTGGGAGAGGTTATTCTTCTTCACTTTTAAAGCTGTCAGTAAGAACGGGGTTGCCACCGTTATTTCTGAGTTGTTCCCGTTCCCACTGATCGTGAGAACTACCCTGGGCATCAAAAGATTGCTGGGTGTTAATGAGCTGGGGAACTGAAGGGGCTTTCAACGATTGAGTTAAAACACTGTACGCTTTAAAAGGTGTGTTTTTATCAATGTTATTGACCGTTGCCCGAGGTTTTTTTCTCAAGCTTTTTGAGGCTTCGTCCAGGGATTTCAAGTGAGAAACAAATTGAGGGATGTTGGTCTTTTTAAGACTGGCAGCGTGCATGCCTTTTAATTGGGTAGATTGTGAAATGTAATCGACGCCACCTTTGTCATCAACTACGATAGCCGATTGATTACCCGCAATGATTTTACCACTGTTTAGCAAAAAACGACCATGTTCACATTCAACCAGGTCACAACCCGTATCACTGTTTTTCTGTACCAGCAAAATAGCTTGCTCGCCAATAGTGACATTAGGTGTATTGGTTGCACTTAGCCGATTGCCGTTTGCAAAAGTGCCACCGACATACTTTAAGGTAATGGTTGCGTCTGTATAGTTGCCAGCAATAACTTGATCAACTTTATAAGTGATGAAGGTATAAGGGATGCCTTCTAATGATAATTTGTAATTCCTAAAAAACTGCTGGACAGAGAAAGAGAATAGTACCTTTCCCTTGCAGCGACTATCCTTTATCCCATGGTTTTCTCAACCCGCAACGAACAGCAGAGTGAACAGACTGCAAAGCTTCTTA
>NZ_JBPCXO010000468.1:0-44758 GCF_051008435.1 Endozoicomonas sp.
CCGGATTTGGCCATTTTTTATGATTCTTTTCGTTGAATAGCTCGCTATTCGCCTCAAATAATCATAAAAACTGTCTCAAACCGGACTTTTTCTCGCTACGGTCGGCTAAGTCCGACAGGCTCCTAGATGCCTGCAATATTCGTATACGTAAGATTTATAGTCCGTATGGCCTTTTGTTAGTTGCAACAGGTAGTCTGGAAGATCATCCCAGTCGTATTCAAGATGCCTGAAACCAATAGAACATATTTGATTTGTATCATCAGTAATTCCCGCTCAAATAGAAATCCCTTGATTTTAAAGGGCTGCAGAGGATTTATAGAATTGGAAGTCGCAGACTTTTTAAATTCATATTTGTACATAATTCAGGCAGATCTCTACGATACCCGGTTTTCAAGGGTTGTATAACCCTCTTTAATTAGCTTGAAAAATATGCAATTACACTGAGCGGGAATTGCTGTTGTATCATAGTCACGAGCCCCCTTTACGGTGAAGGAGCTGTCTCTTATTCTGGCAGTGGTGTAATCGAAGAGGTAGGTTAACTCAGAGAGCAGGCTTACATTGTGGCCAGCACGGTCATGATTGAAGTCAACCAGATAGACTGCATTTTGTGTCTTGTTCCAGATAACATTCCCCAGATGCCGTTCGCCCAGCCCTGTCACTTTGAATATATCGTCACTGTCTGGCGCATTGTAATCAGTCATTAATGTGCCCTTGTGTACTTCACCAATTACTCGACCATACTCTCGGAAAGCAGGGCGAAGCGTTTCTTCTATGGTGCTGGAAGGCTGGTTGATGACTGCATCGATCATATTTCGCAAGGTTGTACCTTGTATGTAAGGGTAAACAGTCATAACGGAATTCTTGTCATCGTTCACCTGAATAGTTTTTTCATGGATAGGCAAAATAATTCTTTTTCTATGGAAGTCTCTGTCTAATATTGCTTTCTTGATGCGCTTTTCTGCATCGTAGGAAGGGCTATCACAACTGCGGAAAATGCCCTTAGCATCGACAAACTTAAAGAAAAGATGATTTGAACCGGAGCTGGCATGGAAGGTGCGTAAGCCTGTTTTCCGCCATTGAACACTTCTTCTATAGTGATATCTTCGGCGTTAACACTGGGTGCAAGCATGTAGTTGTAGATTGCTTCTCTTTCAGTGCTATGTTTCGATGAGAGGGTATCAGGCTGGCAGTAGCTGCTGGTTATTCCTGTGGTTAGGGCTAAGGCCGTTAATAATCCGTTAATTGCTTTCAATGGCTTCGGTCTCCTTACCTTCTGTGGAAATATCAATCCTTTGAATCTGAATGTAATATCGTAATTTCTAAAATTTGGAGTCTACTTTGTAGATAGCCATTAGCCGAATTAGTTCCCTGCTTTGTAACAGAGCTCATGAGGGATAGGTCTTTTTTATCTGGAGAATACGTTGAAACCCCAACCTTTAAAAAGTACCTTGCCGATTTCAATGGCTCTTATGGGCATAAAGAACTTCTGCTCACCGTCAGGTGAATAACAAGAACAGCCTGCCAACAGAATGGTCAAGACAGTGGCAGACTTGTTTTCATTACGCTTCGGTTTTTTGATCCAGCTTCAACCAGTCAATCAGCAGGCAGGCAATAAAAGCGGTAGCGGCATAACCTGCCAGAAAAATCATGGGCATCACCAGATAACCCAGTGTGTACCAGATAGCGGTTTCCATAACACTCATAAATGAAACCTCGCAATATAACCCTCACATTAGAAGATTATAGTCGTAAATTACCAACCCGGAACGCCAGACATGTCTGGCAGCTTATGGGCAATCCCTTTATGACAGTCGATGCAGGTTAACTCACCGGATGCCAGAGCGGTGCTGTGCATATGGGCCGCACGTTTGGATTGCAGTGAGAAGTCCATGGAATCAAAGTTGTGGCAGTTGCGGCACTCTCTTGAGTCGTTCTTTTTCATGCGATCCCATTCTCGCATGGCCATTTGCAGACGATGTTCTTCAAACTTTCTCGGGGTATCGATCTTGCCCGTAATTTTCCCCCAGAGCTCCTTACTGGCCTGAACTTTACGGACAATTTTATGCGTCCATTCATGGGGGACATGACAGTCCGGACAGCTGGCCCTGACACCAGAGCGATTGCTGTAGTGAATGGTGGTTTTCATTTCCTGAAAAACGTTGTCCCTCATCTCATGACAGCTGGTACAGAAGGCCTCAGTATTGCTCATTTCCATCATGGTGTTAAAACCACCCCAGAAAATAATGCCGGCAAAAAAGCTGAACGCCAGAATAATCCAGAGAGCCAGTGCCAGGGGGCGGGTGAGGAAATGCCAGTACCTTTTCAGAAATTCAGGGATGGGCAACTTCATGGCTTTTTCAAACTCTCAACAGGTTGGTAGGTATTGGGTACCAGGGGTTTGGCATTGGCCTGAGGGACATGGCACTGAGTACAGAAATACCGCGATGGGGAAACATCGGCTAGTACCTTTCCGTTCCTGTCTCGGTAGTGGGAGATACCAATCCGGGTAGCACCGGCACTGGAGGCATTTTCCCAGGCGTGGCAGGTCAGGCACTTATTGCTGTTAGCGGTAATCTGATAGCCGCGAATCGAGTGAGGAATCAACGGCGGCTGTCCTACAAACTGCAAGTCCATGGGCAGTCGTTCCTTCGGATACTTTTTCAGATCCGGTGCGGTCGGAACTTCACTAACAGGCGCAGGCCCTCTCAAAGACTCTACCTCTTCAGGGGACGCCTGCTTATCGGCCCCCTGCAGTACAGTAATACTGGCCATGTATAAAATAACGGCAGAGACAGGAAGCCAGAGCAAACTGACAGTTCGACGATTCATGCTTCACCTCAGACCTTCTCTATCCGGACTGGACACTTCTTATAATCCGTTTGTTTGGATAACGGATCGGTGGCATCCAGAATCAACTTATTGACCAGTTCACTGGCATCGAAGAAAGGAATAAATGTGTAACCTCTGGGCATGGTGTTTCGTCCCCGTGTTTCTACTCTGGAGCGGACTTCTCCTCGGCGGGAGATGATCAGAGCTTCTTCTCCGCGACGCAGGTTTCGCTCTTTGGCATCGTCGGGGTGCATAAACAAGACAGCATCCGGAAATGCCTTGTAGAGTTCGGGGACCCGTTGCGTCATAGAGCCTGAGTGCCATTGCTCCAACACTCTGCCGGTACAGAGCCAGAGGTCAAACTCTTCATCCGGAACAGCGGGTGGCGGCTCATAAGGCAGGGCAAACAACCAGGCTTTGCCGTCCGGTTTGCCATAAAATTCGACCCCCATACCTTCTTTGACATAGGGGTCATAACCTTCACGGAATCGCCACAGGGTTTCCTTGCCATCCACTACGGGCCAGCGCAATCCCCGACTCTTGTGATAGGCATCAAACGGTGCCAGGTCGTGGGCCTTGCCCCGACCAAAAGTGGCATACTCTTCAAACAAACCTTTCTGGACGTAAAAGCCAAAGTCCCTGGACTCATCGTTATTATGCTCAGGGTTGGTTTCTTTCAGAGGGAAGCGGTCGACGGTGCCATTTTTAAACAGCACTTCATACAGGGTCTTATTGGCCAGGTCCGGTTTTTTGGCAATCAGATCGCTCGGCCAGACTTCCGAAACTTTGAAGTGTTTGGAGAACTCCATTATCTGCCAAAGGTCACTTTTGGCTTCGCCTGGTGCATCGACCTGTTGATACCACATCTGGGTGCGTCGCTCAGCATTGCCGTATGCCCCTTCTTTTTCCACCCACATAGCGGTAGGCAGAATCAAATCGGACACCGACGTGGTTACTGTCGGGTAAGCATCAGAACAGACAATAAAGTTATCAGGGTTTCGATAGCCCGGGAGTGTTTCATCATTCAGGTTAGGGGCGGTCTGAACATTATTGTTGCACATGACCCAGTAAGCATTGATCTTGCTTTCCTTGAGCATGCGATCCTGAAGGACGGCATGGTAACCGGGTTTTGCCGGTATGGTGCCGGAAGGCAGCTTCCAGATTTTTTCAGCGATGGCCCGGTGCTTGGGATTATCGACTACCATGTCGGCGGGCAGACGATGGGCAAAGGTTCCAACTTCCCGTGCAGTCCCACAGGCGGAAGGCTGACCAGTCAGAGAGAAGGGGTTATTGCCTGGCTCAGATATCTTGCCCGTCAACAGGTGGATGTTATAGATGATGTTGTTCATCCAGACCCCCCGGGTGTGCTGATTGACGCCCATGGTCCACATGGAAAGCACCTTGATATCCGGGTTGGCGTACATTTCAGCCAGCTCAAGCAGGGCTTGCTTGGGAACCCCTGACATATCCGAGACTTTATCCAGGGTGTAGTCACTGACAAAGACGGCAAACTCTTCCAGGTTAATGGGTTTGGAGCTACCGTCGTCCGGGTGCTTGGCCTCTTTTTGCCTGGGGTCTGTGGGTCTCAGGCCGTAGCCGATATCCGTTGCGCCCCGGCGGAAGTGAGTATGCTTGTCGAGGAATTCCTTGTTGACCTGGTTGGTGGAAATAATGTGATTGCAAATGTAGTTGCCAATAGCCAGGTCAGTCTGAGGTTCGAAAATGATGGGGAAGTTAGCCAGTTCACAAGAGCGATGAATATAGGTGGACAGTACTGAGACTTTGACGTGCGAATGGGCCAGAACTCTGGCTGCTACCCGACTCCACAGCACCGGATGGTTTTCCGCCATATTGGAGCCCCAGAGCACAAAATGATCGGCATTTTCAAAGTCATCATAACAACCCATGGGTTCATCAATCCCGAAGGTACGCATGAAGCCTACCACTGCAGAAGCCATACAGTGTCGTGCATTAGGTTCCAGGTTATTGGATCTGAGACCTGCTTTCATAAACTTGGAAGCGGCATAACCTTCCCAGACAGTCCACTGCCCAGAACCGAACATACCGACGTATTCCGGGCCTTTTTTAAGCGCTTTCTTGAACTGCGTGGCCATTTCCTGGAACGCTCTGTCCCAGCTGATCGGGGTAAACTCGCCTTCCTTGTCATACTGACCGTTTTTCATCCTCATTAAAGGCGTCGTTAAACGATCTGACCCGTACATAATTTTGGAAAGGAAGTAACCTTTGATGCAGTTAAGACCCCGGTTTACAGGTGATTCAGGATCAGCCTGAGTGGCCACAACCCGATCATCCTTAACGCCAACCAGAACGCTGCAACCGGTTCCGCAAAAACGACAGGGCGCTTTGTCCCAGCGGATGGTTTTGTCTTTGGTGACCGGGATAGCATCGGACGGTGCTGCAAATGATAATCCGGCGGCACTGGCTGCAGCAGCAGCGGCAGATGTTTTCAGAAACTGGCGACGACTTTCGTTCATGATGCCTGGGCACCTGTTGTTGAACACTCAGGTCACTTCATCAGGAGTAACCCGAGGCAGGGTGATGCGATTTAAATTTCCGGAAGGCTAACCCGGATATTTCATAATATGCTCCCAACTCTCGATTGTCCCTTGCCGCCTCAGGAAAATTTGGCTCGACCGACCGTACTCCCTGGTACGGCTCTCACTCACCAAATTCCCTGAGACAACAAGGTTCTGCGCGATAGCCGGGGCAGTTTATGAAATATCCGGGTAAAGAGGCTGTTTGAAAAGTAATGAGTCGGTTAATAATCGAAGAAGAGTGAGCATTTTTCGACAAGTCTGGTGAAATAGATCCACTATTCGCACGAATTAATCGAAGAGTGTGCCTCGTTCTACTGAATGTTAATCTCGACTTCTGTTTGCAAATAACCTCTTATTGACTGGCTACAGACGGTTCCTGACCTTCAATGTTTGTCAGGGGTTCTGTATGGGTATACGCCAGTGAAACATCTATGACACCTGGCAGGCATCGGACCTGCTCTATTTGATGGGTCATCAGGGGGCTGTCCGGAAACTCCTCCAGTGTGATAGCAAAACGACCAGTGTCTGTTGAGTTATGGACGTCCACACCTTCTACCTTGAGCAGAAGATCCAGTACCTGACGGTAATTTTCTGGACGTGTCAGCACAACAAGACCACAGACAGTATAGGCATTTATCTCTGGAGCGTGATTTTCAGTTTTCCTCATGGTCAGTTTTACCCGGTTGCAGTGTCATCATTTCTATTGAACCCGAAGGGCACACCTGGAAACAGGCACCGCAGCCGGTGCACAGATCCGTATTAATCTGGGGAGAGGTAATTCCCTGGGCATTGAATAGTGAGGTCAGGGCTCTTGTGCCGCACATTTCGATACAGGTTTGACAGGTAATGCCTTTAAACGTCAGACATTCTGGATTAATAGAGGCTTTCAAAGACCAGGGCGGTTGATTGTTCAGCGGCATCAGTGCGCCATCTTCACAGGCCTCCACGCAGGCTTCACAGAAAGTGCATTCGCCCAGCTCAAAGTTGACGGCGGGATAACCGCCTTCTCCCTTGATCAGGATTTTACCCGGGCAGGCATCAAGACATTTCTGGCACTGGCTGCAACATTCCATAAACCGCTGATCATTATGAGACCATGGTGGTCTTATGGGCGGCGACGTTTTTTGATCAGACTGACCCAGAATAAAGTTTCGTCTGGAACGATCAAAGGTGTTATTGGACATAAACAGCCATGAATCTTTTGCGTTCGCTTTGTTGCTATGGAATGAGAAAAGTCAGCTGACCCTGAAAGTCAGCTGGGAGGTGAGTATAGGAGCCTGACCGAGAATAGATAGGTCGGCTTAAAATCCAGAAAGATCGGTCAGATTTTCCACTGAATTTGATTGAATAGGTCAACTAT
Organism: Endozoicomonas sp.; assembly: GCF_051008435.1. Taxonomy (GTDB): domain Bacteria; phylum Pseudomonadota; class Gammaproteobacteria; order Pseudomonadales; family Endozoicomonadaceae; genus Endozoicomonas_A. Next base: position 6,748 of record NZ_JBPCXO010000468.1, read on the forward strand.
TCGCACAAATCCAGTGAAAAACCTGACTCGATCTACTGAACTTTATGCTCGACCACTACTCCCGGTCAGGCTCCTAATGGGAAAATAGGAAGAGGGTGCGCTGCCTTACAGTGCTGTCCGGATTTGATTCAATGCTTGTTGTTCCAGGTCACTGATACCTTCAGGCTGGGAAGGGAACCACTTGATGTTTTTAATCGCATCCAGAGAGAAACTGTTCCGGTAGCTTTTTGCCAGTCTGTGATCGACGTATTCTTCAGAACCGGCAGACGCTGTGAACTGACCACTGGCTTCGGTGATACGGGCTGCAATCTCGGGTCTCATGACAAAGTTGATCCACTGGTAGGCGGCATTGTCATTCTTGCTTTGAGCGGGCAGGGCAAAGGTATCGATCCATCCCAGTGCACCTGATTCAGGGGCAACATAGTTAAAATCCCCCGTTTCTCTGTGGAGTTTCCAGCCACCGGCATCCCAACCTGTAGCCAGGCTCAGCTCTCCCTTGCGGAACTGGTTCAGCAGTGATTCTCCACCTTGCCAGTAAGTCTTGAGGTTGTTTCTGCAACGGATCAGTTTGTCTGAGACTCTGCTGAGTATTTTACGATACTGGCTCCGGTTACTGTATGCCGAAAAGGGGTCTTCACCCAGAGCAAAAGCAAAACCGATTAAGGTTGGGCGATCCAGGCGCATGGCTGCTTTGCCTTGGTATTCACTGGAGCAGAGGTCTTTGAAACTCAGTGATGTTTCCGGGTTGCTGGTTTGGGCAATCAGACCGTTAGTGCCCCAGACGTGAGGCAGCCCATAAACTGAGCCGTCCAGTTCGACATTGTCGCTGGTGACTTTGAGTAAGGAAGGGTCAATTCTGGAGAGATCAATTCTGCTCATGTCGATGGGTTTATAGATCTGGTACTGTCCCTGGCTCCAGGCAATCTGGTCCATACTGGGCTGAACCAGATCATAGCCCGCTCCCCGGTTTGCCCGAAGCTGGTCAATGATGTCAGCATTGTTGGTGAGTGTGACTTTGACCTGGATTCCGGTTTCTTTTTCAAACAATTCAAGAACACTGTCCGGCGCATAGCCAGACCAGGTCAGAATATGCAGTTCCTGAGCCCGGGCCTTGCTAAGCAGAATAAAGCTCAGCAGCACAATCAAAAAAAATTGACTGGAGAGACTGGTGAATGCAGGCATGGCGACCCCCATCGGTGTTTTTTTATTTTTATTGTTCAGCTTAAGTCCAATAAGAGGGTCTCAGGCTGATTTCACCTTTTATTTGGCCCTGTATGTCCGAAAAACAGGCAGGGTACTGGCCAGAGATTGCACGATTTTTAAAATAAGGTCAATGCTTTAATGGGGTTGTCGCTCTTCTTGTATCCCAGCCGATTGGGAAGAACTCAAAGCAGTTCAAACAGATGTAGAACCTGCTCGTTGCGGGCAAACCGCTTCACGCCATGCTGACGGTCAAATAGGATGACAAAGTTGGTGTCATTGACTTCGATGACTTTACCCTGTCCAAAAATACTGTGCTTGAGCCTTCGGTTGACTTGCCAGGGTGCATTCTCAGGCACTTCTCTGCGCAAAATATTCTGTCGGGCTGACAGGTAGGCAGGACTGTGGGGCGATGCCGTCGGACGTGAGCGGCTCTTCTCAGTCAGTGAGGGGATATCGTCAAGTTTTTCTGCCATTTCTGGCTTTATGGACTGTAGATAACGACGAGCCGGTTTGGATAATCCGGTCTTGTTCAGTTGACGAATCAGCTCATCCTCTGAATCCAGTTTGAGTGACTGGCAGATGGACTGGACATGGGAGACCTGCATTTCTTTGAGAAAAAGGCTGATCTGCTGAGAGTCATTATCGATTCGGTTTTTGTTTTTGGGCAGCAATGATCCGTTACCGGTAAACAGATAAAGTTTTTCTCTGGCACGGGTCATGGCGACATAGAGTAGTCTCCGTTCTGCCTCCAGGTCATCGCTGTTGCCCAGGCTCAGGTCGTCTTCTCTTTTAAAGGGCCAGTATTTAGAGGTCAGCCCGGGGATCAGTACTGTGGGCCACTCCAGTCCCTTGGCTTTGTGACAGGAACTGATAACAATCTGTTCAGGGCGGTTATTGGCATTCTGTCTCAGGGTTCTGGACTGCTGCTTTTGTTTGGATCTCAGTTCGTCCAGATGCAGACAACAGTCACTGAGGGGCAGGTCCATTTTTCTCAGGTAACTGAGGAACCCATCGATAGCCAGTAACTGTTCTTCTGTTCTCTGGTCATTGAGGCTCATTGACTGCAGACTTTCCCTGAGTTCCGTGCGCTGAATGTAGCGTTGCAGAAGGGTGGCAGCGGATTCCTGATCAGAGGTTCTTTCCAGCGAGAATAAAATTTCAGCTCTGTCGTATAGTTTCTGACGCTGGTAATCACTGATGCCGGTGATCTTGCTGGCATACTGACCGAATTCTTTTCCCCACTGTTGATCATGTTCCTGAAGGTTGGCGACCAGTTGCTGAACCAGTGCGGCTTTAATACCCAGATGCGGAAGGGTAAAAAGAGAGGTCAATACCTCAGCCCGGGCTGTGCTGTTGAGGAGCTGCAGTTCACCTGAGGCTAATCGCAGGGCTGAAATCAGTGCTGAAATTTCCGGTCGGTCAAACAGGGAAGGGCCATCGCACTGGTAGGATAACCCGTTTGCGAGCAGTCGCAGTTCTAATGGGACTGATTGCGCCCAGACTCTCAAGAGAACCGCAAGCTGAGATTCGGACTCCGTAATATGTTGTTTAATGCAGGCAAGGACTCGTTCTGTGTCTTCTCCTGCACCCTGAGAGAGGGTGATATTCGAATCCGGGTTGTCCGGATGTGCAATACAGATCACATCTTTTCTGTCTTTGTTACGACTGATCAGGAGGCTGGCCGACATGGCAATTTCATGGCCATAGCGGAAAGTATGGGGCAGCGTGAGTTCATGGACTGAATCAGTGCTGGCATAGTCGGCTTCGAAGTGACGGAGAATATTATGGATGTTGGCTCCGGCAAATTCATAAATCGTTTGATCCGGATCTCCGACAGCAATGACTCTGGCCCGCTCACCCGCAATGATTCGGGTCAGTTTGTGCTGAAGGGTGGAAGTGTCCTGGTACTCGTCGACAATGATTCGATCCATTTTATTGGTGATGCGAGGTAACACCTCTGGGTTTGCTTCAATCAAGCAAACGGTATCGTACAGCATGTCGGTAAAGGTAATTCTGCGGTGCTGGTGGCGCCACTGTTCGAACGCGTCAAACAGTTCCACCAGAAATCGAAAGTGATCAGGGTAGTTTGATTGTTCCAGAACGGAAGAAGGTGCGTCCAGACTGGCTTTGACGTTATCGATAAAGCTGATGGCGACTTCAATATAGCGCGCACTGTCGGCTTTGATACGGTCATGAAGCAGATCAGGCGCTAATGCCCGTAACAGTTCCCGGACTTTCAGTTCTATCTCTTTGTCTGACAGGGGTCTATGGTCGTATACCGATCGGAGTCCCCATTCCTCAAGTGACTTCAGCAACCTCAGACCCGTTGAGTGATACGTTCTAACTTCCGGGAGAGCGGGCCAGTGGCGGCAACGTTTTCTGAGTTTTCGGGTAAAGTCCAGCTGGGCAGACTTATTGAACATCATCACCATGATGCGACGAGGAGCAATACCCTGATTCAACAACTCATTGATCAGGAAAGCGAGCGTCGTCGTTTTTCCTGATCCGGCTACGGCAATGCAAAGGGCATGTCCATCAACATGCTGGGTTACCCTCTGTTGAGGGCCGGTGAGTTCCATACAATCAAAGCGCCAGTGGAGATCTATCAGACAGAGTGTTCCATCATATCAGAGAATCCCGGCAGGGGGCGCTCAATCATGGGGCTGGGGGCAGGAACTTTTCCAGACAGTCAGAGTCCAATGATTGATCATGCAGGATGCAGAAGGTGAGCAACTTATCAGGGAATGGATACCATGGATACCCGCCTGACCGTGACATTTCCAGTTAATCCCCCTGATCCCTTCAAACCTGAAGAGGAGAAAGCTTCCGATCGTCTTAAAATCAGGCGCAAAGATCCTGTCTGTAAGCAGGTAGTCATGAAGCATGGCTATGAAGTCAATTCTTGTGACAAGCATATGGCTATTGCCCTCAGAGAGGATGTCAGAAAAGCCACGCTTACCCCTTATGTTGCTAAAACCCTGAAGTCTGAGAATGAATTCCGAAGCTGGAAGATTGCCAGTTATCGCTGTGTTGAAGACGATATGACCGACATGCGCAGTAGCCAGGATATCATCGAGGGCGTCAGAACCTTTCGCGATATGGGTACTCCCTATGAAAAGATAGGGAATGCCTAATACTGCCAGAAGGGCTCCAGCAATACACTTGAACTCTTGTCTGATGATGTTGATGTCATGGATGTTTTCCTTTGTGATCCTGACCCCAAGAAGACTTTTGATACGATTCCTATCCAGCTACCATCACTCAGATCCGTTCCCGAAGGGAAAGAGATTATGGTTTTCTATGATCGGGATGTCCCTACCCTGGATGATGAAGAGCCGGAGGATAGTGACGATTCTCCTGAACCAGCCGCCAAGAAAGCCAAGTCTAAAAGCAACCCATTAATGGGCCCCAATGTTGCCTTGAATCCAACCGCTATGGAGCGTGGTGCTTCCAGATTCGTTAATGATCTGATGTTGAGCCCCCAAGAATGCGCGGTTTATATCAAAAGAGCAGGCAAGTGGCATGTTCGATACAAAATGGTTCAGCGTGGGGAGTCCATCAATCCCAATCCCTTGCTCAGACTGTCCGGGCCGCTGACGGTCAATACCCATGATGAGCTGCATCTGGTTCCCGATGATGGCGAATTTTTTCTGAATCAAACCATTATCAAAACGCTTTATGGCGTAAAGGTAGAAGCGCATCAGCAGAAGTATTCCGAAGACAGTCCCTTTCAACCTATGCCCTGGGATTATTTACTGTCCAACAGGGCTTCCAGAAAACTGGCCAGGCTGGATCAAACAGCCCAGTTATCTGCAGTGAAGCAAGCTGAGCAGGCCGAAATGGAAGTCGACCTGGATGGTGATGAAGATGACTCAGGTGAGTCTACCCTGCCAATCGACACCGACTATAGCTATCACTTCTTCTTCGAACGTTGGAACTCCTGTCATTCCATTGGGGTGTTTTGTCATGTCACGGATTCGGAAGTTTATTTATATCTGCATGAGACCGAAGGCGCTGGTAATGCCACCAGTAAGCGAATCAGAGCGCAGGTAACAGCGTTGCTGCAGAAACAGCATCCGGATAAAAAACTGTTGATTTTCTATCCCCATGACATGCTGCAGAAGGATTTTGCCAGTTGCGGTGTGTTTGCAATGAAAGCGATGAACTATTTCAGGAAACACCCTCGGGAAATGGTCGACTGGCTTTCGACCCTTCATCAATCGGATATGAGTGATAAAGAGGAGGAAGTGAAAGAAACGGACGAGGTATTTGAACAGCCCGATGTCATGGAGCTCCCCGTCTCGTTCAAGGACATGCCTGCAGGTTTGCTGAAAATGTTTAATGGTCGTCTGAATCCGGTTAGGCCTACAGAACCGGTATTTACCCGTGAGCAACTGGACTCCCGGGTGAATAAAAAGGGAGAGACGCTCAGGGAGTACCTCTGGAAATATGAGGCACCGGATATTGAAAAGCCCGTTGGTGATACGACAACGGTGAATGTTGGCACAACGGCCAAGAGGCTGCAGTACTTTGCCAAGTACGAACAGTTCATGAAAGACAACCATGCCTACATGCGTCTGAGCAGAAAGCGGGTTCTGGTTGATGAGGAAAAGGGGTATGTTGCTTATCCCTTCCAGGTGGTTGACTATTCACTGGCTCCTCCAGCAACGAGGCTGTCCAAAAAGTCCATCGCCAGGGCTTATCATGGAGCGCCACCATGAGTAATTAATTCAGACTCACTGGAGACGGTCAACCGATGGTTGATCGAACAAGGTGCAGAAACGGTCTCTCGAGAAGAATGGGGGTATGTCGGGGACTATTTCAGGTTTGCCGCCAAAGACCGAAACCTTGATGTGTTTATCAAAAAGTACCCGGCTTCTGCCGCCTGGTTTATAGGGGCTACGAGTAAACCGCTGACAGACGCCAAATGGTTTCTTGTCAATCACTGGTATAACGATGGAATAACCGGTTTGCCGCCCGAGTTCAAGAAAGAGCTGTATTCACAAAGACGTGTCAAAGCAGCCGTTAAAAACACCAAAAGTACCATGAGAGAGCCTGGCAGACCTTAATAAGGTAATGGCTGCCTCTATCTGCCAGTTTGACTTCATCGAATTCCTCGCTACTTCATATTCAGGAATTGGTTTTTAATTCTAATCGGTATGAGTGGGCCCAGTTAGAGTCTTGTTATGGATAAACAACAAATGTCTTATATAAATAAAAATCCATTATTGTTGATTTGTTATTCTTGTTTTTGCCAATTAATTCATTTGATGTGAATAGATGATGAGCCCATTCTATATAATAGAAGTGTTGTGTAATGTCAATGCTTTAATTATGAAAATCTGTTTTTTTATTGACGAGAAAGAATGAAAATAGAGCGGCTTGAATAAAAGTTTCTGGAAAACATGCTTTAATAGTAAGTCGATATCGTACTGTCAGAAGGTGAGTCAATTTAAGTCGATTCTCTGATTCTTCTGGGAAAAGACGAACGCTCTGGATTCATGTAAAAGGTGTGTCATTATTATGCTTCTATTCGGTAATTACTTTCTGTAAAAACCTTTAGATATAAGTATAATGCCCCGCGAATCTGTTTTTAGGTGATTATTCCCATGCAACACATACTCATGAGCCTGATAGGGATGGCAGTCCTTATCGGTATTGCTGTTCTGCTATCTGACAATCGCAAGGCAATTAAAATTCGAACGGTCGGCGGTGCTTTTGCTCTCCAGGCAGGTATTGGAGCATTTGTTCTTTATATTCCTGTGGGTCAGTATGCGCTTGAAGGCATTACAGACACTGTTAATGATGTCATGAACTACGCGAATAATGGTATTGGCTTCCTGTTTGGCAGTCTTGCTAATACTGGTTTTATTTTTGCGGTTAAAGTGCTTCCTGTCATTATCTTTTTTGCATCTCTTGTCGCTGTGCTTTACTACTTGGGCATCATGCAAATTATCATCAAACTGTTTGGTGGTGCTTTGCAAAAAGTGCTGGGCACTAGTCGTACAGAATCACTGTCAGCTGCTGCCAATGTCTTTGTTGGCCAAACAGAAGCGCCACTACTGGTTCGTCCTTTCATCAGTCGTATGACCCAGTCTGAATTGTTTGCTGTTATGGTCGGTGGTCTGGCTTCCGTAGCGGGTGCCGTTATGGTGGGGTATGCCAGTATGGGGGTTGATCTGAAATTCCTGATTGCTGCCAGTTTCATGGCAGCTCCAGGTGGTCTGTTGATGGCCAAGCTGATCAAGCCTGAAACAGAAAAGCCCCATGATGCAGTGGATGATATTGAAGAGGCGGAAGATGATAAGCCTGCCAATATCTTTGATGCTGCTGCCGGTGGTGCTGCTAGTGGTCTTAAGTTGGCCGCCATGATTGGCGCTATGCTCCTGGCCTTTATTTCCCTGATTGCTATGGCAAATGGTCTTCTGGGATGGGCTGGCGGTTGGTTTGGTTATCCTGATCTGACCATTGAGCTGATTCTCGGTTATGTATTCTCTCCTCTGGCCTTTGTTATTGGCGTGCCCTGGTCTGAAGCCCTGACGGCAGGCAGCTTCCTGGGACAGAAAGTGATTGTTAACGAGTTTGTTGCTTTCTCCAGTCTGGCGAATTACATCGATCCTGAATCTGCAGCTAAGGCTGGTGTTGAAATGCTGTCTGATCGTTCACAGGCCATTCTGACCTTTGCCTTGTGCGGTTTCGCTAATATTTCTTCCATAGCCATCCTGCTGGGTGGTCTGGGCTCTCTTGCGCCAAACCGTCGTCATGATATTGCCCGTTTTGGTCTTAAAGCCGTAGCAGCCGGTACGCTCTCTAACCTGATGAGTGCGACTATTGCAGGTATGTTCCTGGTCTTCTGATACCAGTCTCTGGATGAGTCGAAGTCATCGGCTCATCCAGCCCTTCATTTCTGATTCCGCTTTTTTCTTCTATAGTCCCTCTTCACTATCCACGTTTTTATCGTGTTAATGCGGTTTTCTTCTGATTATCTGAAGAGTGGTTTCTCATGAGTGAAGCGATCATTGCAACGGTGACAGGCCTTTTTGTGGGCTTTCTATTCAGTGCACTTAAACTTCCCATTCCTGCTCCCCCCTATCTTTCCGGTGTCATGGGCATTGTCGGTATTTACCTGGGGATGCATGCCTACCAGCAAGTTATCCGGTTGTTTTTTTCTTAGAGCAGAATCCAATATGGGGCAGGGCGTGTCCTCCGAAGGAAGAGGGCTGTTCTAATGTCTATGGAGTAGAAATGACAACGCTGTGCCTGTGCGATTCAAGTTTGTCGCTGACAAACCAAAGGGTTTCGTGATAATTATTAAGTGCACTTTTTTTAGACAATGGTTGTCGTAGGGTATGAAGGCGGTTTGTTCAGCTTCAGTATGGGTAGGGCAGAGTAACCTGTTGTAAACAGATTCAGATAATTTACTTACTCCCTGCTTGAGCACATTGTATGACGAGTAGCTGAACAAAGGAGTCTGTCGGACTTTAGATGATTTCGGTTTTTCTGGAATAGGCACTTGAAAGCTGAAGTCCGCAGGCTGCCAGGGCGATCTTGCCATTCAATTTTTTCCGGGGGTTTCATGCAGGAACGAGGGCGAATTGCCTCTTGGAGCATCATTATTTTTGTGCTCCTTATTCATTTGATTATGGCGTCCGGTGTGCCACTGGGAGTGGATGAGGCTCATTACGCGCTCTATGCTCTCTATCCGGCCCTCAGCTACTTTGATCATCCCCCGATGGTGGGGTGGCTGCAGATATTGATAGCCCCTCTGGGATATGATGAGTTTACTGTACGGCTTATACCTGCCATTTTATACGCCTTGAGCAGTTATCTGGCGTTCAGGGTGAGTCGTGTACTTTTTCCTGACGGTCCGGCCTGGACCGGTCTGGTCGCGGTCTTTCTGATCAATACGGCACCCATTCTGCAATTGATGGGGTGGGGGCTGGTGCCCGATTTACCCCTGATGGTCTTTGGCTTGTTATCACTGGAAGTGATCAGTCGTATTCATAAGCACAATCGTTTGCTGGACTGGATAGTACTGGGCGTTGTCTATGGCCTGGCAGGGTTAAGCAAGTACACAGCCGTTTTCCTGCCCCTGGGCATGATCATTTTTATGTGTCAGTTTCATGGCCTGAGATGGCTCCGGCAAACAGGCCCATGGCTGGCCGCTTTAATAGCCCTGTTGGTCATTTCTCCGGTATTAATCTGGAATGCTGACAATGACTGGGCGTCTCTGGCCTACCAGTTTGATCGGGGTGTAGGTGTTAAGGAGTGGTCAGCCAAAGAAGCATTGGGCATGCAATTGGCGCAAATGTTTCTCTATTCCATCCTTGCTTATGTGGCTGCCATAGCCGCTACGATCTCAGTGATTAGAAAACGGATGCCCGAGCAAGACAGGGCTTCTGCCTGGTTGGTCATCTGGAGTGCCTTGCCAGTTCTGGCTGTCATCAGCTGGTCTGCTGGTGATGGCACCGTTTTACCCAATTGGCCTGCTCTGGGCTGGACATTACTGGCACCATTGTCGGCCTACTGGGTCTGTCTTGGCTGGTCCCGATTGTGGATGAAGTGTCTGGTGGTCTTCTCCTCTGTTTATTCACTGGGACTGATTGGATTTGTATTCTTGTTTCTGGCTTTTATGCCGCTTTCTACTTTCCCCTTCATGGCGCCTGCGATTAAAGATCTGGTGGGGTGGAAAGAAGCGGCTGAGCGAGCTCACCACCTGAAGGATTTGTGGCAGCTGGAAGAGGGGCGCGACCCCGTAATCATGGTGGATAACTGGAGTAAAGCCAGTCGAATAGCCTGGTATGCTTACCCTCAACCTGTCCAGTTGTTGACCGACCGACTGACCCAGTTTGATTTCTGGCACGGTGAACCACAAGCCGATACCTATGGTCTGCTCGTCCGGGACAAAAAATCCGCTCCTGAAAATGGCCGACTTGAATTGCAACACTATTCCTGCAGTCTGGTGGATGAAACACAAGCCCAACTGGATAACATAACGGTTAACCGATTCCAGTTTTATCGATGTAGCCCAGCCCAGTAAGGATTAGCCTTTCTAAAAACCTCATTAATTGCATATTAATGGGGTTTTTTATTGAACGCGTCGTTCGTCATGATTCAACCTTATGAAAATTAACCATAACGGTTTACGTTTTTTGAATTTTTTGCCTTTCTGGCTGTCTATACTGCTCTCATTTCACAATTGATTCACATCAGTCTTTTTATACTGTCTTTGCATATTCTGCTGTCTGTTGTAACTTAGTTTTTAGTGCATGAATATTTTCATCTTTAAAAGGTGAATAATCATTTCTATCGCTGAAGGCTGTTTAATAGGTTTCGAGGTTATATAAGGAATGTCCGATGTGTTCGGAGTAGATTCTGGCCGGTCTCGCACAACAATCTATAAAGCTAGCTGCTTATTGCTTCCCTTTGTAGCTTTGTTTTCAGTCCCTTCGGTCAATTATTTGGTTTTTTATCAGGTTAATAGCTGGGGCGCGGAATCGCCCATTGCTGTTTTCTGGACGTTATTAACCAATCTTGGGGATGGTTTTTTCCTGTTTCCCCTAACTATGCTGTTGTTTTATAAAAAGCCCGATAAACAGCTGGCCGTTATTTTCACCATGTTGGTTGGTGCTGTTTTATTAAATGGTGGCAAAGCGTTAATTCCATCCCTGCGTCCAGTGGGAGCACTGGGGCTTGAGGTTGTAAATGTTCTGGGCCCCGTATTAAAAACCGATACCATGCCTTCGGGCCATACCGGAACTGTTTTTCTTTTAGTTGGACTTTCGTTCCTTTATTTAAATTCACGTATTCAATCACTGGTTCTTTTGGTCGCCAGCCTTTCTGCGGTATCAAGAATGGTTGTGGGGGCTCATTGGCCATTTGATATTTTCCTGGGAGCCTGGGTGGGTATTCTGTCTGCCGTTATCGGTGACTTCCTGGCCAGTAAAATGCCCTCGGGGTTGAAAAGCCGGGTAGCGTTTATTCTGCTGGGCCTCTTGTGCGTGGCGGTATTGCCTTTTTATGACAACGGATTTCGGTCCTATGAAGCCGTAATGTATTTTCAGTTTTTGCTCGCTCTACTGGCTCTGATGCTATCAGTACGCTGTATGGTCTCTTTCTATCATGATGAGCTTGAAGCGCGTCTGAAACAGCCTGATACCCTGTTGAACAAGCTGTTTCTGCTTGGGCAGAGGCTGACTAAATTTGGGGTGGTTGGAGCCAGTGGCTTCCTGGTGGATATGGGTGTTTATACTTTGCTGGGCCAGTGGCTGGGCATTCCTCATCTTGTTGCCAGAGGGGGCTCATATTGGGTAGCTGCCAGCTGGAACTGGTTCTGGAACCGTACATTCACATTTTCCCATGTCCCCAAAGAGAAAAAACTGAAACAGTGGAGTAAATACCTGAGCATGTGTCTGATCAGTTTTATTCCAAACTGGGGTTCGTATTATTTATTGACTACTTTTGTACCTTTCTTTATGGAATACAAACAGTTAGCACTGGTTTCCGGTGTTTTAGCAGGCATGCTATTTAATTTCACTATCGCCAGTGTTTTTGTTTTTGCAGGACGGCAGTCCAATATAGCCAAGGGGGCCAACCTGTGAAAGTAGATACTATGCGATGGGTCGATCATTATGCCGGAGTGCCCCTCTGTTTTCTTTTAAAACTGATATTCTGGCCCTTTGACTGGATGCGCCGGGAACAGAAAACGGCATCCAGCAATGTCCTCTTTATTGAGTTGTCTGAAATGGGCAGTGCTATTTTGGCTGATCCCTCCATGCGCTGGCTAAAAGGACAGGACAAGAGATTACACTTTGTTATTTTTGAAAAAAATGCGGCCAGCCTGCATTTGTTAAATACCATTGACCGGGAAAATATCTTTCTTATCAAACCGGACAATCTATTCAGTCTGGCGTTTAGCAGTCTTAAGTTCCTGGTCTGGTGCCGGAAAAAGAAGATTGATACCGTAATTGATCTGGAATTATTCTCTCGCTTCACCGCTATTCTCAGCCGGCTCAGTGGCGCTAAAAACAGAGCAGGGTTTGATCGGGTTCATGAAGAAGGTCTTTATAGAGGCAATCATTTAACTCACCCTGTGATGTATAACCCCCATACCCATATTTCCAGAAACTTTATGACGTTGGTCAGGGCTTCACAAAACACGCCTCATCAGCCCTATCAAAAAGATGGATTTGATGAGTCGATTGAACTGGCCAGGGCCGAAGTGAGCAGTGATCTCAGAGCATCGGTCATCACTAAGCTGAAATCCCTTTATCATGACTTCGAGCCTGGTGTTCAGCGGCTGGTGCTGGTGAACCCTAATGCCAGTGATCTGCTTCCCCAGAGACGATGGATGAAAGACCGTTATGTCGGTGTGATTCAGAGCTTGCTGGCAGAGTACGCCGATATTCTAGTGGTGATCACCGGGGCACCTGGCGAGCGTTCAGAAGCAGAAGTCCTCAGGCAACTGGTGGATCATGATCGGTGCCTGAACAGTGCAGGGGCCTTTGAGTTCAAAGAGCTGGTTCCCTTGTATTCTATTTCTGAGCTGATGCTGTCCAATGACTCAGGGCCTCCTCATTTTGCTTCCGTTACCGAGTTAAAGACCTTTGTCATTTTTGGACCTGAAACACCCGCGCTCTATGGTGCTCTGGGGAACTCTACACCTATTTATGCCGGATTACCCTGTTCTCCCTGCGTCAGTGCCGGGAACCACAGGAAGACCAGTTGTGTTGATAATCAGTGTCTGAAAGCAATTGAGCCAGGGCAGGTGCTCGATGTATTGAGGCCGGCACTGGATACCAGCCTGATCATGAAAGCGAGTTAGAAATCGATCGAATTTAAGGTGAATTTGTCCTTGCCCTGAATTCCAGAAATAGCCGACTCGCTCTACTGGCTCTTCAATTGAGAGGTTGCTCGAAAGCTTAAGTCCGGCAGGGTTCCAAAGCTCTGAACGCTCTTGCAGGAGAACGGATTCTCTAATTGCAACCGGTCATTACCAGAGCTTGTGTTACACTGAATTTTAATAAGGTATCTTTTTCGATTATCTATGAGAGTTCAAGGATGAACCTGACAACAAGGATCCTTCGTTCACGCAAGGAAAAGCGTTTATCTCAACAAGCTCTGGCTGATCTTATCGGTGTATCCCGAAGTGCTTTGGCTCAATGGGAAACCGAAATGAGCAGTCCCAGTCTTGAAAACCTCAGAAAAATGGCTGAATTGCTTGAAGTTTCATTTGAATGGATAGCGACAGGCAGAGGCAACCAGTACCTGACATCCCCGGTCGATACTATCTGCGACACCAAAGTCGATGATGAAATCATTCGAACCTTGAACAGAATGAACCTGAAGAAAAAACGGGCCATTCTGAATGTCATGAAAGCCATGGCCTGACCCTCTGACAGAGGACTGAATAGGTACAATGCTGAATGGCTACCATGGGAGTATCAGGACAAAGGCGTGGCTGGCTTTGTCCTGAAAGGTCTCGAAAGGTTTTGGAAATCTTGACCCAACAGTGCATCCTTTCGAGTCTGGCTACTTCACCACTTCTCGCAGTTTGTTTCCTGGTTTGAATTGAGGCAGTTTACAAGCGGGTATATGAATTTCCTGACCCGTCTGCGGGTTCCTTCCCTTCCTTGCCGCTCGATCTACTACTGAAAAGGTTCCGAACCCTATCAGCTGTACGATATCCCCCTGGGCGAGGGTATCCTGGGTGTTTTGAATGAAGGCATTAACGGCCTGCTCTGCCTTGTTCTTTGAAAGGTTGGATTGTTCCGCGACCTGTTCAACAAGCTCTTTCTTGTTCATAGCTCGTCTCGACAATGATTACCTGTGGGTGAGAAAGAATACCCACCCGAATGATTTTCTTCGGGTGGGCGACTGGCATCCCTGGTATCAGACGTACTCAGGAAGAAGGATAGAGGTCATGTTGCAGACCATCGTAGTTCACAACCAGAAGTGGCTGATGCATGGGATCTAGAAGATTGACGGTATAAGCGGGATCATCTTTGGATTGACAGTCACAATGGCTATCACCGGAACTGTCCTTGTGGCGGATCAATACCTGATCAATCAAACCCTGACTGCCTTCTTTTTCTCTGGTACAGAGCAGGGCAGCAAGCTCCTGAACGCTGGCAGGGACTTTATGTTCACCGCTTAATAGCTTATTCAGATCTATGATGTCATGTTGCGGGTCGTAGTTGGCTATCTTGCCACCATCAACGGCATGGAAATGATCCTGCTGAATCGGTCTTTCATGGTCTTCGCCTCTCATTGGCTTATCACCGGTATTTGCCGTTTGATGGTAATGCATCACAACCTGTGAGTCGGGCAGTGAGATGACATTATGCAGCATACCCTTTGAATCCAGACGATCAGAATCCAGTCGGGCTGACAGCTCCGGATGATCCAGGCCTTCAAGGCTGCTGGCAAATTTAACGGTGTAGCCATAGGCTTTAACGGACTTGCCGTTATCATCCTTATAGACCGATTCAGGTGTGCTGGGTTTGAATTCCAGAGAGGCCAGGTTTTCTGCACTGACCTGGGTCAGCTTGAAAACATTGGGTGTTTGGGCTTCTGCCTGAATTGGCTGACCATTGAATTGAACGTCAAATGCGGTACTGAAGGTTAAACCTTTCTTGCTGGCTGCACTGAGGCCATTAAATTCAAGAAACAAATCACCGCCCAGGCTCAATGACTGCACTTTCACAGCTTCATGACCTATTGGCAGATAATCGCTCTGACTGCATTTTCCGTTGCCAGGGCAGCTCCAGATGACGTAGAGGTCAGAAGATGCTTCGTCCATTCTGTCCGCTTCATTGAAGACTTTCAGGTTATCCAGTTTACCTTCTGACTCTATGATATGACCCTCATCATCGAGATAGCCACCCACAGCGGCAATCTCTGTGTTGACTCCATCAGGGTGGTCTAGTTTGGCATTTTCCACATCCAGTTTGCCGTCTACTGCAATGGAAACCGAGCTTTGTGTTCCTTCTGGATTCACGGATCTGGAAAGGCAGACATGGTGGAATGGAACATCCTGGCTAAGGATTGAGTGAGAGAAAACAGATTGTTTTCCTGCTGTAATTCCAATTTGTCCCTGATCGTTTATGGTACCTGCCATCAATCCATCAGGTCTTCCCATCAGGGTGAAGTTGTTTGACTCAGATGCAGGCTGAAGATCTGCGCAGACAGTAAAGTTACCTTTGAGTAAATCAGGTAACCCCTGATTGACCAGATGACCATGGCCAAGCTGGACTCCGGCCCCCAGAGTTCCAGCCACGGCAGGCATACTGCCTTCAACGGTACTGTATTGTCCAAAGGTCAGAGATCTGAACTGCGTAGCAAGATCAGCGCTGGTCTGGGTATCAAAGCTGTAGTGATACACCGGGAAAGGAGACATGGCCAGATAAAACAGAGTGGCTCTGCCTTTTTCGCTGCCAGGGCTTTTAACCGTAAATCCGCTGCTATAAAGCCCTCCAGGACTTGATGGCATGGAAGACAGATCATAGGTGGCTTTACCATATTGATCGGCTTTTACTGGCTGTCCATCCGGCGCAGGGATATTTCCTGCACCCTTGGAAGGGTTAACCAGCATCAGCTTTAAACCCGATTCGGGAATGGTCTTTATGGCCACTTTCCCTTCAATCTTGCCTTCACTGTTAAGCGGCAGGAAAAGATTGCCATCAATCAGGCTTACCCCTTGAGCATCTACCATGGTGTAGAGGTAGTCCTTTCCGAACACATCCAGAGTGTCAGAAGCTAGCTCATGATGTTGGGCGTTTTTATCCAGGGCATTGAGCGCGATGCTGTAGCTGCCATAAGGCAAGCTGATGGGAACCTGAACATTCCATTGTTCTGTTGGCTCTACCTGGAGAGCCAGCTTCTCGCTTGTTGCTTTGTTGACAAGCTCTAGGCTGAGACCCTGAAGGTGCTCGTGATTGATATTAGAAAGAGTACCTTGCAGGACTGGTTTTGTGTTCTCTGTAGCCAGGGATACTGGATCCAGAGTGGCTTCGGCCAAGGGTTTAGCGGGTGTTTCTTCAGCCTCCAGAGACAGTGCTTCTTTTCCAGTATGAGAAGTCCCTGCTTTATCGGTTACGGTGATATGGAACTCATAAGTGCCCTTGGTCAATGGGTGCTGGCCAATAGCAGTCCACTTGTTCCCTTCCCAGGTAACCTGCAAAGGTAACTTCGTATTGTCACCGGCTATGAGTTCTGCACTGATACCATCGAGGTTGTCTTCTGTGAAGGTCCCCGTAAACCTTTGTGCCGGGTCTACAGTGGTTTCATGGTCGATGGATATCTTCGGTGCAGTTCGATCAACGATAACCTGGTGTTCTTTGGAACTGGTTTCATGACCTTCCAGAGAAGCGGTTGCTTTAAACGTTTGTGGACCTTCGGGTAGAGATTTACGATCTGTTTCTGGAATATCGGCGTAAGTAACTTTCCAGAGGCCATCCTGGCCAACAACCGGAGCTACAGGCAGCTTTAGAGAGCCAAGCTCGAAAGCCATAGTGCTGCCAGCCGTGGTCTTACCTGAAACCTCAAATTTATCGTCCAGGGCACTGAATGCCGGTGCCTCAGTGAATTCGAGCTCAATAACAGGTTTCTCTGTCACTATCAGAGGCTTGAGTTCAAAGGGCAATTCAGTGGTAGATTCATTACCGACTGAATCCCTGCCTTTGGCCCGCAGCATGTAATGATTACCCGGAGTTAATACTTCCTTATGTTCCACGCTGGCACTCCATGCGTTACCCTCCAGTTTGGGACTTAACTTGATGTAATGACTTTTGTCTTTAGCCCCTTTATCAATATCGACCAGATACAGTCTTAAACCGTTAGTAACAGGATGGGCGTCGTCATAATGTCCACTGAACTCATGATGAGTTTCAGTAGGCTTATAGTCGTCAAGAGTGACAACCGGTCCGGTATTGTCGGTGCCCAGCTGATCCTGAGTGCTGGTTGTATCCTCGCCCAGTGTGGCTTTTACCAGAACGTCCTTCACGCCTTCCTGGCCAGCCAGAGCAGCCTGAAGACTCTCTGGAGTGATCTCCTTTTGCCAGGTGTTTTGGGCATCTGCAGTGGTAGTACCTAAATCCTTACCAGCAATGTATACATGAATCTCACTGCCCTCTTTGGCGGAGCCAGAGAGGGTCAGCGGTTTCTGTAAGTTGATCCACTCAGGAGGTTTGCCAAGAGTCAGCCCGGGATCCACAGGAGGTTGTGGTTCAGGCGTTGCTTCAGTGGTTGGCTCCACGCTGCAGGGTTTTTGCAGAGTACTCTTTTGACCCAGCTGATCCTCAGCGGTCAGTAACAACTGGTAGTTGCTCCCGGCATTTTGGGGCTGAGTCCCTGTCGCCTTCCAGATACCTTCTGCAGGAAAACTGACGGTCAGGGTATCAGTCGCCTGGCCTTCACCGTTCAGGAGCTTGGCTTCAAAGGTTTTAGGGTGAGCTTCCTGGATTGTGCCTGTGAAAACCGGAGTAACTTCCGTGCTGACTTTAGAATCCAGAGTGAGCTCTGGCTCTGCTTTGTCCACGGTCAGAGTGGCGCTGGTTTGATCGGTTACGCCATTGAGTGAAGCGTCGATGTTGACCTGCAAAGGGCCTTCTGGCAACGCTTTGAGTTGCTCAGGTCTGAGGAGTAGTTCCCAGGTGTTGTTGGGATTAGTGGTGACAGAGCCCTGGGATTGTCCACCCATCTCCACTGCAATCAGACTGCCTGCCACAGCCTGACCGGAAACCGACAGGGTTTTGCCGAGGTTGGTCAGCTTGGGCAGGGGGTCCAGTACCAGATTGATGGGAACTGGAAGCCCTGGCTCAGGTGTTTCCGTGGGCTCAGGTGCTTTAACGGCCAGGGCCTGAAGCTCAAAGGGCAGCTTGGTAGTGGAGGTGTTACCTGCTGCATCCCTGCTCTTAGCCAGTAACATGTAATGGTCACCCGGCGTTAATGCTGCGCTGGGCTCGACGGAAGCATTCCAGAGAGTATCCTTCAGCTGGATCTCAAGTGAAATGTATTTACTCTTGTCCGAGGGGTTATTGTCGGTATCGACCAGATAAATCTGTAAACCATTTTTGAAGGGATGAGCTTCTTCAAAGTGGCCACTGAATGCATGATGCGTTTCCGTAGTCGTATAACTATCGAGAGTAACAACGGGTCCTGTGGTATCAATGCCCAACTGATCCCTGGCGTTGGCTTTATCCTCGCCCAGTTCGGCGTTCACCAGGACTTCCTTCACACCTTTCTGACCTGACAGAGCCTTCTGAAGAGCTTCCGGAGTGACTTTTAGTTTCCAGGTATTCTTGTCATCCGCAGTCACGCTTCCAAAATCATGGCCGGCAATAGTTGCGTAAACCTCGCTACCTTCTTTGGCAGAGCCTGAGAGGGTGAGCGGTTTTTGTAAGTTGATCCACTCAGGGCACTTTCCCAGAGTCAGTCCCAGACCTGGTGTTGTTTCTGGTTCATGAGGAGTGGGTTCAGCAGGTGTTTCAATAGTGAACATCTGCTTCTGGGTTGTGGCGTTGCCTGCTTTGTCTTTGCTTTTGACAATGACAGTGTATTGATCGCCTGGAGGCAGGCTGCTGGTGTCTAAAACGGCTTTCCAGTGATTGTCCTTCAGCTGGGGTTCCAGACGAATGTAATTGGACGGGTCTTTGGAGTCCTTGTGAGTATCAATGACCAAAACCCTGAGGGCTTCAGTATAAGGGTGATCCTCAGCATAGGTACCACCGAAAGCATATTGAGAGCCCGAAGCTTCAGGAGGGTTGAGGGTTATTTCAGGGGCAGTAGTATCAACCCCAAATTTAACATTTTGAACATGGGCTTCAACATCACCAAGCTGGGCATGGACCCGGATTTCCAGGGTACCTTCTTTACCTTTTAGTGCCGAAAGTTGTTCAGGGCTGAGCGACAGCTGCCAGGTCTTGTTGGGAGCTGCAGCTATCCCCCCCATGTCATGGCCGTCTATTTTAACGGTGACAAGGCTATCTGTTTTTGCCTGTCCAGAAAGGTGAACGGCCTGCTTGAGGTTATGCCAGGGCTTTATTGGATCCAGTGTCAGTAACAGATCCTGAGCTGGAGCAAGGGTCGCAGGTTCGTCAGAAGGGGGCTGCAGGTTTAGAGTAAATTCAACAGGCTTGCTGGCCAGTGTCTGAGTGTCACTGACGGCCTTTTCTGCTGATAACTGTACGGTGTAACTTCCGGAAGGTAATGCCTTGCTGGCGGTCACTTTCCAGGTTCCCTGAGAGACCGTTTGACTCAGGGAGTCCAGCAGTTCACCCGTCACCTTGTCTTTTATCAGTAGTTGCGCAGTGACGCCATTCTGCCCTTTACCGAAGAGTTCAGGTTGCAGGCCCGGAGACTTGAGGCATGCTTGATCAAGTTCAATATAGGGAGGAAGGGAGTCAACATTGATGGTTTTTTCACGGACACCGACATTGTCTGCAAGGTCAGTGGCTGTAAAGATAATCTTCTGCTCACCTTGCACCAATGGGGTAGGGGGGGTTACCTCCCAGGCATCAGTAGCAGGATTGTATTGGGCAAGAGTCGTTTCGCTGTTGGCGAGCAGAGTGACGTTTTTCAGATGTTCATGAGCGGTATCCAGCTTCATTGAAAAAACAGGCTGGTTACTGGTGTAAATGTCTGCAATAGCGGTCTGGAAAACCGGCTCAGTTCGATCAACAGTTATCTGGGCGGTGTCAGTCTCGGTTCTGCCATTGCTGCCAGTGGCTTCTACCTCAACATGATAGGTGTTTTCAGCCGCATCCTTTAATACATACTTCCAGTTACCCCGGTCATCCGTGGTTATGTCAGTGAACTGACCTTTCTGAAGAGAAAATCTGACCGTTCCATCGAGAATGTTGCTGGTACCCAGAATCTTGAGATCCTTGGCATGGGTATAAGCTTCGGAGGTAACAGAAACGTAGGGAAGCGTATCATCAATGTGCAGGTCGACGGGGTCAGAAGTACCCTGATTTCCAGTCTTGTCCGTTGCTACCGCTTTTAATGCATAGTGTTTGTCAACTGCCAGTGGCTCCATCAGCTTGGCAGTCCACTCCGTACCTTCAAGATGGACATCCTGCAGAGCAACGTTCTGGCCATCCACGTAGAGCTCAAGATGGCTGATGGCTTCAGAGCATTGACCACTGATTACTGGCTGCGTGGCTGCAGTGGCCGGAGGTAGTGTGACAGTGATGACAGGTTTAGTGCCATCGACAAGAACCCCGGTACTCTGGGTACTGGCAAGGCTGGTTTCTGCGCTGTTTCCTGCCAGGTCCGAGATTTGACCTAAAGCAATGGTCGCAGGAGGTTGACCTGTTTCTCCCGGTTGTTGAGCTGTGAACTCCAGAGAGTGGGCGGTAATGCCATCGGTGTCCTGATAATCTTCTCCGACGGTATAGGTGGCAGTCAGATCATTGCCGTCCGCTTCCACGTCCAGAGGGACAATACTGTCTCCGACCAGAATTTTCAGAACAGGCTTGCCCGTCAGGGTGACCGGCTCATCAAAGATCAGTTTGAAAGTAACCTTTGAGCCTGCTTTAAGAGGCGTAGCCGTGTCTGTACTGGTTTCGAGAGACTGCAGTCTGGGTTTAACCTGATCAACAACAACGTCTTTGGGGGCTGATGCGTCACTCAGGTTTCCAGCGCTGTCTTTGGACTGAACGGTATAACTGGCCTTGTACTCCTTGCTGGACTCTTCGATGATGACTTCCCAGAGACCGGATGTAGACGCAATAATCTTTTCGCCTAAGGTCAGGAGCTCACCATGATCGAACAGTAAGACTTCTGTTCCGGGGTCTGACTTGCCTTTCAGATGATATTCATCAGCACTGGTGCGAAGGTCGTTTGTATCACTGCCGGTATCCGGAACAATGCCCGTAATCTCAGGGGTATTGGGTTTGACCGCATCCACTTTCAACCCACTGAATGTGGCTTGAGTAAAGTCTGGAATGAGCGGTGATCCCAAAGTGGACTGTATCGAAGCACCACCCGTCATGACCAGAGAATTGGCGGCCACTTCTACAGCGTCGGCCAGGTCTCCGCTCTGAATGGAGTAGTTGAAAACAAGTTGTTTTGATACCTTTTCAGAGGCATTGCGATCCAGTTCAGCGGTGACTTCACGGATTACACTGAACTCTTGACCCTGTTCCTGTTTAAGGAGCTTGAGCTGACAGGTGACAACACCCTCATCGGAGATGACGGCTGGTTTGCTGACATTGAGTCTGACAATGACCGCATCGCCCTGTTTCAGTTGAGCGCTGATCTCCTGGTCAGCTACTCCGAGAATCTGTAGAGGTACACCTTCTACAGTCACGTTGATCAGGCCGGGCACACTGCTGGTATTGGTGGCCAGGTCTGTTTCAAAGACCTTGATCGGATATCGGCCTTCGTCCTGGACGGCAACCGGTTGACTCCAGACTCCACCATCCCCGGCTTTGATGTCCTTATAAACCACTCCATTGGGTAGCTCCAGCCGAACGGTATGGCCTTCCTTCTCAGCTACGCCTGTTACTGTGAAGTTAAAACTCGGAACCTGATGAGCACCATCCAGGTGTTTAACACCCGTGGCCTGAATATTCAGTTGATCTGGAGTAGGCGGTTCCTGAGTATCCAGTATCAGCTTGCGAGTCTGGGTGGCAGTGTTGTCAGCTCTGTCGGTCAGAGTTGCCTTGAGATCATAATCCCCATCACTCAACCGGGTTGAGCCAGTGGGTTCGAACTTAAGCTCGAATGGACTGTTGACCTGAGTGTCAGCACTGGCTTTAAGTGTTCCATTCTGGCTCAACTCACCATGAATACTGGACTCTTTTTCTGCTTCACCCTTGATGACTGGAGGGTTGGTGTTGGTGTAGAAAGGATCATCTATTTCCAACTGCAGATAGGCCCGGGCGTCCCTCTCTATATTGAACTCGACCGCTTTTGACAGGCTCCCGTCACGCAGTTGTACTCTGGCTTCAAAGGGATAAATGGCGGAAGCTGGCAGGTGGATGCTGTCGCTTTGCCAGACACCGTCTTCAGAGCAGGGATACTGCTTGGTGACAGGTTCACCATCGGTGGTAGAACGCAGGAAAACGATACCCCCTGGAGGGCATTTACCAGAAACAGTGACGTTCTGGGCATTAGTGATCCCGTCGCCATCTGTGCCGGTGTCGGGTGAAACCTTAACGTCGTAAACAGCCGTAATGGCCTGGACTTTGACTTCACGGCTGGTGGTATTGCCCGCTGCATCGGTGAGGGAGAATTGATACAGGTAGTGACCGTGTGCCTCATCAGGAAGAGGCAGTGCAAGAGTCCACTCACCGTCTTCGGTGGGTTGAAAATGACCTGCTGCAGCCCCGTCCCGGGTAATGTCCACCTGAAATCCGGGCGTGCTTTCACCGATGATATCAATGGGGGCCAGACTGAATACGGTGAACTCTGGTGTATCAATATTGAGCTTAGGTGGAGTGGTGTCGACCTCTATGCTCAATGACTCTGAAGCTTCGCTGGTAAGACCGCCGGCCACAGCCTGGGCTGAGAGGGTATAGACACCGTCACCTGGAGCCTGCCAGTTAACGGACCATTCCCCTTTGTTGCCAACCGTTGTCGTGTGTTCGGTGGCTTCTTCGTTGACCAGTAGTCTTATCAAGTCCCCCGGTCTACCCGTTCCTTCGATATCAATATCGGTGGATTTAGTAACCCCATCGCCTTTGATACTACTGTCAGGATAAAACGCACTGATCGTTGGCGCAGAGGGAGGGGCAGCAGGTGCTGCAGCCATGGCTGGTGTTGGTGTTGCAGGCACCAGCGGAATAGCAGGGGTGACTGCAATTGTGGTAAAGCTGGAGTCGGCCAGAACTTTTTCAGTGGCTTCTTTCTGGGCCTGTTCTTTTTGTTCCAGTTCAGCCCGAATAGCTCTGGTCTGGGCTGTTTCATTCAGCAGTTGTGCGATCTGGGAGTCGCTGGTTTCAGGTAATGTAACCAGTTGATCGACTTCAACCGTGGCAGGCATCTCAATACTGCCGGAGTCGCTGGGTGAGGTTACCTTGGCGGCCTTGGCCATGGCCGCCTTTTGCTCTGGGCTGATTGTTTCTGTTTCTATCACCGTTTCGGTGATGACTTCCTGAGGTTGGTCAGGGGTAATCTGGGCGGCAGACTTGAGGTGGTCCCCCAGCGTCATGGTGCCGGGGGTGGTAATCTGGAGCAGCTTGCCATTCTGGTCAACGGTCAGAGCACCACCAGTAATGATTTCAAGACTCAGGCTCAGGGGCAGACGGGTGCCTTTGGCCAGTTCAATGGGAATTCCGGTGTCAGGGTCTTTAACACCATGAGCGGTGACAACTGTAACGGTAGGAGTTACTGCTGAATCTTCGTTGGCCATCGGTTACCTCAGCAAATTCAATTCGGCGTTAAAACAAGATTGGAAACTGTTTGTTTCGGAACCCGTCCAGTGAGACGAACTCCGTGGTGACACAATAAGAGGCTGAACTGTCTGTTCGCCTCCGGCTCAGGCCTCTCTCAGAGCGGTATGACGGGCTCTGATGATCGGCTTGAGCAAATAATCCAGCACCGATTTTTTTCCAGTGAGAATGTCGACGCTGGTCTGCATTCCCGGAATGATCGGTAACGGCTTCTCGGAAGTGCCCAAGTGGCTTTTTTCCGTTCTGACCCGAACAATATAGAAGCTCTGGCCGTTTTCGTCCTGAATCGTGTCGGCACTGATGTGTTCTACGGTGCCCTTGAGGCTGCCATAAATGACATAGTCATAGGCGGTTATCTTGACAATGGCATTGAGTCCGAGCCTGAGAAAGGCAATATCTTTCGGGCGTATCTGAACCTCGATCAGCAGTTGATCCTGCAGCGGCACCACTTCCATAAGATCCATGCCCGGCTGGACAACACCACCCAGAGTATTGAGGTTGACCTTCTTAACGGTACCGGTAACGGGGGAGCGAACCATGGTCCGGTCAACACGATCCTGGTGAGCGGTCAGAACCTCTTCGAGCTGTGCCATTCGCAGAGTGTTCTCTTTATGTTCCTGCATGGTTTTTTGTCGGAACTGTAGTTTCAGTTCCGCTGATTGCTTCTGAGACGCCTGCATAACGGATTCAAGACGTGGAATGGCCAGTTTAGCCGCATCAAGATCACCGGCGAGCTCATTAACCCGTTGCTCCTGACGGAGCAATTCGACTTCAGACACAGCACCATCTCTGGCCAGTGGACGGGTAAGATCCAGTTCGCGAGTGGCCAGTTTGTGGCTGTTTTGCAGGTGGTTGCGCCGGGACTTCATCTCATCGAGTTCATGTCGGCTCTGATTTATTCTTTCTTCTGCCACACCCAGCTCATTAATCAGAGCTTCCCGACGGTTGTTGTACAGTGCGGTTTCTCTTTCTATGACCTGCTGGCTGTCTTTGACTTCATCACCGAAGTGCAATTCGGTTTCGTCAATTTCACACTTGAGTCGAACACCCGCCACTTTCAGGCTCTGATATTCCACTTGAGATTCCCGGTAAAGAGAGAGAAAGCGGGTGCTGTCCAGTTGCATGAGAGGCTGTTCAGAGGAGACCTGGTCGCCTTCACTGACATAAATGTCGGAGATGATTCCGCCTTCCAGGTTCTGAATGATCTGAACTCTTGTGGACGGAACGACCTTACCGCTGCCCCGGGCCATTTCATCCAGTTTGGCAAAGGCAGCCCAGATCAGAAAGCCAACCACAGTCAGCACGCACAGATAGATCAGAATGCGGCCGCCTCGTGGCGATTGCATCAGAATGGCAGCACTGGTGTCGGGCATATAATCAAGACTGAACTGTTGTCTTTTATAATCCTGTAAAGACTTGTTCCAGCGGCGCCAGGCGGTGACAATTTTTTCCCTGATAGCATCAACGTTTAAGTGTTTTTTCATGCTTAAAACTCCGTTTTACCCTGGGCCAGTGCGGTAAGAACCTTGTCCCTGGGACCGTCAGCCAAAAGACGACCGTTGTCCATTACAATGACTCTGTCTACCAGATCCAGCATGCTGGACTTGTAGGTGGTCATAATCAGGGTTTTGTTTTTCGCAAGGGTTCTAAGCCGCTCACGGAAGTAATGCTCAGAGAGGCTGTCCATAGCGCTGCACGGTTCATCAAAGAGCAGGACATTGGGGTCGCTCAACAGTGCCCGGGCCAGAACAATGCTCTGCTTTTGTCCTCCCGAGAAATTCGCACCACGTTCGGCAACCGGCATTTGCAGGCCTTTGGGGTGCCGGTCGGTGAATTCTGTGACACCACAGAGTTTGGCCGCTGCAAGAATCTGTTCGTCTTCAACATAGCCAGCGCCCAGGGCGATGTTATCCCTGACTGTACCGAAATAGAGTTGGCTCTCCTGAGACACATAACCAATGCGGTCTCTCAATTCGTGTGGAGAGAGCTGCTGGGTATCCAGCCCGTCGATCCGGATGCTGCCAGCGGTTGGCGTATAAAAACGCATCAGTAATCGTTGCAAGGTACTTTTGCCCGATCCGATTCGACCAATAATGGCGACCTTTTCACCGGCTTTGATGGTCAGCGACAAGTTCTGTACCGCCTGACCGTGCTGGTTGGGGTAAGCAAAGCTGACATCTTCGAAAGTAATACTTTCTTTGATATCCGGTGTTTTCAGGGTGCTGTCATGGCTCTGTTCTTCAACGGGCAGATCCATGACTTTGTTCAGGGCATTGAGAGCGGACTGGGTCTGATAAAACTTGGTGGACAAAGATGACAGTTGTGCGACAGGGGTCAGGCATCTTCCTGAAAGCATGACTGCGGCAATGAGGCCACCCATCGTCAGTTTCTGATCAACCACCAGATAAACGCCGTATACCACAATACCAATGGTCACCAGTTGTATAACGAATGCCGACAGTGTTGAGGCGGAAACAGTCAGGAAACGGGTTTTGATGTCCCATTTTGCAATATGGCCGGACAACTTTTCCCAGCGGTGTTGTAGCTCACCTTCAGCGCTTTTGGCCTTGATACTTTCAATACCACACAGACTTTCGACCAGTGTTGCATGCTTTTGGGCACTGGATCGCTGGGTGTTTTCAATGGCCGATCTAAGCGCTGGCTGAATGGACAGTGCATGGATGGCAATGATGATCATGCCCCCTATGGGAACAAAGACAATGGGGCCACCGAGCAGGGCAATAACAGCCAGAATCAATAAACAGAAAGGGAGGTCGACCAGGGTTGCGACGGTTGAGGAAGTAATAAACTCCCTGATGTAATCAAATTCCTGAAGATGTCGGGCAAAAGAACCTACAGATACCGGGCGGGAAGCCATCTGCAAGCCCATGGTCTGCTCAAACATTCTGGCAGAAAGCAGAATGTCCGATTTTTTGCCTGCTACATCAATAAAGTAAGCACGCGCCAGCTTCAGGAGAAAATCAAACAGGTAAGCCACCCCGGCACCAATCGCCAGCACCCAAAGGGTTTCAACCGCATTATTGGGAACCACCCGGTCATAAACGTTCATAACGAACAGGGGACTGACGATGACAAAAAGATTGATGATGATGGAAGCAATCAACACGTCCCGATAGATTTTCTTCGAGCGCAGCAGGGTTCCCCAAAACCAGTGGCGTTCAGGCAATTTAAGGGTGCGGGGTGTTCGCTCGTCATAGCGGTGTTTCTCTTTGACGAACAAGGCCTCACCGGTGTATTGCTCTGCCAGTGTTTCCAGAGGAACGTCTTCGCTGCCTGAGCCACTTTCAGTAATGATTACCTGGGCAGAACCATTTTGATGATCAAGAGCCGTCAGCAGGCAGGCTTTACCATTTTTAAGCAGAAGTACAGCGGGCAGTACCAGAGGCGTCAGTTGCTCCAGACTTATCTGTAAATGTCTGGCAGAGAGCCCGGCCCGGTCTGCGCATCGGACGAACAATGGTTCATCCATCTGACCGTTATCCAGGGGCAAACCAGCGGTTAAACTGCTGGCGGAAGCAGAAATCCTGTAATGACGACAAAGCAGCAAAAGGCACTCGAGCAAAGGGCTCTGAACCTGTGCATGGCTCTTCAAGGGTGCCTGTTGTTCAGGACTGGATTCACCTTCATGCATGGAGAATGGATGTTCCTTGTCGATTCGATTTTTCTGTTGTGAAGTTTGTTTATCGCACCGAAGAACGAAAGACTGGGTCCCATACTAAGACCAGAGTTCTTGCCAACAGTTCCTGTTAGTCCCGTCCAGTGGGCTTATGGGTGCCCAGGAGTGTTGGGAATATCAGTCTTGATACAGTCGTGGCTGATCGCCTGAGGGAGAGATCCGCAAAGATCCTTCTGCTGTTCTGACGTCGGTGTTATGGCTTTAAAAAAATAGTCGGGATTTGCTGATCTGCAACTTCAGCAACTTCAGCAAAGGCCGCTTTAAAGGAAGGAAGAAAAAGATTGGGCGATCAAACGGGTTGGAAGAGAGCTTAAAATGAAAAGAGGGGGCCCGGAGTCTTTGGCTCCGGGGTCATGAACGTCAGGCTTCCAGCTCGCGCTCCAATGGGATCATATGATGTTGGGAGTGAACCGCCAGCAGGTCGCAATCAATATTGCTGGCCAACTGCTCGGCGGTATTGCCCAAAGTCAGAGCGCTCACCCCTGAACGGGCATTGGTACCCATGATCAGCAATGATACCGCCAGTTCACGGGTCAGATCCGGAATCATGGTTTCAGCCGGAGCGGGTACCAGATGTATAGCGTCATCGGCAACGCCATAGTCTTTGGCAAAATGCTGGCAGTTTTTCAGATAACGGTCTTTGTCGGTTTGGCCGTCCCCCTTATCCTGCATAGCCAACATAATGGTGGGATAGGCGGAAGCCAGATGAAGGTCGGCTTCGAAATAGGTGGTGACCGCCCTGGCATTTTCCATAACGGCCATGTTCAACTGCTGGTGATCGGCATCTTCGGGGTCCGCGTTGATGGCTGCGAGCATGGGCTCTTTTTCCCAGGGGCGATCATGACGGACCAACAACACAGGTACTCTGCTTTTTCTCAGCAGTGCCCAGTCTGTAGGTGTTGAGAAAGGCTTTTCCAGAAAGCTCTCCTGACGGAAATCCTTAACCACCAGATGGCTACGTTCCATCTGTCTGACATGGATAATGGTTTCTAGAAGGTTATTTCTCCACAGTTCCTGACGGGTGACTTCTATTCCTTCGGCACCCACATCCCTTGTGAGGGCAGTGAGCACTTCTGCTGAAGCTGGATCAGGCTTTGGATTCGGGGCCAGAATATGAAGACTGGACCGGGTGGTTTTGGCCAGCTGGATGGCTCTGTTTAGTGCGACATGACGGGCTTTGCGGGTATCAACAATCACAAGTATACGTTGTATTCCTTGCATGGCCTGCTCCTTTATACCGTAAGGATTTATAACCCTGAGGGGTTCTTAGCGCTAACTGCTTTTTTTATAGGCTAACTTCATCGTACTGAATAGGTGGAGCTGAAAAATTGACCTGCATCAATATTATTAACTTATTAATTGGTGCGGGGTGATAACGACTCTACCAGAAACTGAGAGGAAAGGAATCTATGACAGCCTCTTGCTTTGACGGTAAGGTAGGGCAGAATTTTTACCCTTCGAGTAAACTGAATCAGATCCTCTTAATCCGATCTGGTTGTTTAGAACCTGTTGTTTAGAACCTGTTGTTTAGAGACATAAATAATGAGTGACCAGAGCCTGGCCAAACTCTTTCCTGAGCTGGATGCTTTTCTACCCTGTGCCACCCCCGATGAGTGGATTGCCCAAGCCCTGAAAAATCAGGACATCCTGCTGGTTGATCATGCTAATTGTGAGCATATCGTATCGACTATACTACTTGCTCCAAAATAGATGTAAGCAAATTTGTAGTAGAAATGTCCAGAAAAGCGATATCTTATATCCGGTGGTCAAGTGGCTCTCAAACTAAGGGGAGCACGGCGAAGAGACAACAAACCTTAATTCAAAATTATCTTCACGACCATCCAGAAGTTACCCTCGTAGATGCATTCAAAGACGAAGCAGTTAGCTCGTACCACGGTAAGCATAAGGAGAAGTCACTCGGAGACCTCCTACAGTTCCTCAAAGTCAGCCCGAACCAGATAGATATCATCCTCGTAGAGTCAATAGACAGACTCGGTCGTATGGATCACATAGAACTCATCACTACAATATCCAACATCCTCGACCACGCCGATATCCATACTCTCGAAGACAACCAGACTTACACCCGAGAACGTATCAGGTCAGACCAGTCATGCCTCTTCTTATTAGCAGGCTCCGTCTCAACAGCGCATCAGTATAGCCAAAAGCTCTCCCGCAGAATAAAGGCAAGCTATACCGCCAAGAGGCAAAAAGCAGCTGAGGGACACTCAGTAAAGCTCAGGACACCATTCTGGTTAACGTCATCAGGTCAGCTAATTCCCGACAAAGTCCCCATTATCAAGGATATGGTTAACCTTTATTTAAAGGGACACGGAGACCGATACATACGGAACCACTGTATAGACACCCACGACTTCACAATAGCGACTACTTCACTTCGCCGATGGTTAGCCAACCCAGCCCTTATCGGTAAGTGGGAAGGTCACAAGGTCTGGGAGTCAGTAATACCAGACTCCACGTACTACCAGCTACAAAACACCCTCGACGAACGATCAAGGAAAGTTACCCGCCACCAGAACCACCACCTATCCGGTTTAGTCCAGTGCTCCGAGTGTGGTTACAACTACAGCATCAAAAGGGAGAAGGGCAGGCGAGACGGTATGTTATGTGCAGGTTTCAGCAGACACGGTAAACGCTACTGCTCAAACTCCAAGAACATCCCCGTGGTTGTGCTCGACTACATCTATAAAGAGACCCACCACATAGCCTTATCACGTATATTACGGACTCAGATAGACCAGAAGGCAACAGAGGAGGTGGTAGTTATAGATGGTCAGATAGCGGAGATAGACGAGCAAATCAACAATCTCGTAGCACTCGTAAAGGTCACGGGTGGCATAGACGCCATAGGGCAGCAAATAAACGACCTTCAGAGACAAAAGGAAGAGATGCTAACCCAGCGTGGTACCACAGAGAAATCGCTCGGTATAGACCTCTCAGCTCTGTCCATAGAGGGCAATCTCAATACCCTGCTACAAATTGCCAATTACAAGATAATCGGGACACACGGAATCTTCACAGTAGAAGGCGATTATTTCACATACGACGGTTACAAACGCATCGGCAAGTCAGGCACTCAATATCTGGTCAATGGTGAACCTATCCCATAAAATGCCTCAGCAACCAGAGGTCTGATACAGGAGGTCATTATGTCCACCAAGACCAAGCCGAAGGAGTCTAGAGTCAAGGGAGACCGGAAGTTCGATAGGTTGGGAAAAATACTGCAAGAACAGTTCAAGGATGAAGCACCAGAGTTCTCCAATGATGAACCACTGGAGTTCTTCAAGGATGAGAACTCGAAGAAGCCAAAGAAAGGTGAGTAACTTTTAGCCACATCCCGTTTACGGTATAATACACCCGCATCAGGTAGGCGGCATCCCGTCGTCTACCACCTCCCATAAATTAGCAAGAGGTGTCGCAAAAGCAAAAAGAGAATAGGAGGCACATATGGAAATATGTCCCGCAATTAACATGTACGCTCGGTCATCACGCACTAACGGAGCTAACCATGCTCAGCAGTGTAAATTCAACAGTGGTCATATCCCTATCTCCTATACTTCAGGCGTTTGAAACATGGGACACTATCATAAAGTTGGGCGAAGTAAATAGAAGGACAGCCGACAAATAAACCAGAGAAGGGAATGTAGGGAAGGTCAAAATGCACGAAAGCGTACTTCCGAAGATGCAGGCTATTTGTAAAGAGGCAATGGAGTGTACTCAGAATACTCCCAACAAGGAGCTAGATAGGATTCGGCAAGAGCTTCATAACGAACGACCAGATCATGCGGCAGTATCAAGTCCGGCAATGAAGAAATGGGATGATGCTATCAGTCACATTAACCAGTTAATGTCAGAGAGGGATAAACCAAAGTCCTTGGCAGACAGGTTATTCATTCCTCTTCTCATAGCTCTCCTCATATTTTTGGCAAAGGAGGGATTAGATTACTTCTCGCAATAAGCATATGGGGAAGGGGAGCCAGCACTCCCCCACGGATCACACATCAAATTCGTCATACACATTGGCCAGTTCCTCAGCAGTAATCCCGATATACCGACGAGTCACAGCTTCACTGGAATGGTTAAGAATCATGCTAATCACAGTAATGTCCACACCAGCGGAATACATCATGTAGCCTTTCGTCTTACGCATTGAGTGTGTACCCAGCCTAATGCCCAGAGTCCTACCAACTTCAGTAAACACCCGATTAACAAATGGCTGGCTAAAAGGCTTCACCATCCCAGCCACCCGATTACCATGCGATTGGAACAGAAACTCATCATCCGGATACGTTTCACGACGGCTATCAATATATTTCCGAGCGGTCTTACTAATCTTAATCACCCGTTCTTTGGAAGTCTTACTTTCCTTAACCACCAGAGACTCACCCTCAACGTCAGAGAATCGAAGACTCAACAAGTCACCAACCCTAAGCGCAAAGTTAATGCCAATCCTCCAAAGGTCAGCTACATCGTCCTTACCCAGCTGCCTCATCTCTTCTTCGACACTAACAATCATTTCTTCTGACTTAACCGCATCTACTTCTTTCATCATTTACCTTTATATAACCTAACCAGACCTCCTAGTTAGTACAGAATATAATATAGTAACTAGACTAAAAAGTAAACGACAGTTTAGTGTAGTTTGGCGACAAATCCTCTGCTACTCTCAAGCCCTTGGTAATCCCACCTTTGTCATTTCACATACCCATAAAAACGACCAAATCCTAGTTACTACAATATAATCGTAATAACTAGGAGTGGCTCAGTTCTCCCAGAATAGGGTAATACCCCACATCACATGTCCACTTTTTGTGTAGCATCGCAATTTAGTTACCACTCCTTTCAAAACGATAACTACACGGCTAATACGTATTTATCCCTACATTGCTCCGAGGTATCATAGTTTCATTGTTAATCAGTAGGAGACTCACTCAATGCTCTAACATCCATCGAAGCAGTACATTCACCGACGAGGGTAGCTTCCCATAAACACATCGTCGTAGGTCAATGGCTTCGGGGTAGTGCATTCGAGAATCAGTAACCATGTTCCTGTTAACCACCGCTCTCATCATTACTATTATCGTTATCGTCGCAGGTAGTCAGCCTCGGCAGGGACGCAAGCCGAAACACGTCACAGACCGCACGCTAAACCGTTACGGATTCGACAGACACGGAAGAGTTCTCAAGAAAAGGTAGCCCCCGATTTTTATTTGTGACCCCATACATTCAAATCACATAAACCGGAGGCGGGAACTAACTCAATTTACCCGATTAGGGCTTTATAAGGAAAGGGTTTAGAGGCTTGCAGAAATAGCGGCCACGGCTACGACCAGAAGGCTAAAGATTCCCGCTGTTAAAGAAGCAGCGCCACCAGTAGCTGTGCAAGCATCTCCGCTTCCACCCTGAGAGATGCCACAGGAGCCACCGGAGTTACATGTACACGTACTTTGTTCAAATCCAGCTGCTTGCTTGTCTGTAATTCTACATCCACCAGAGCAACCACAGTCAGAGCAATCACTGCATGTCCAAACGCCATTGTCTATCCCAAGTACGCTTTGGCCGGAAAAAGTACAGCCAGTTGCAGACCCTCTAGACTGCCTTTTGCTAATAGCAGACCGTTTACTAATATGTGTTGCTTGTTTATGAATATTCTGAACACAAGCACCAGACCCATCAGTCAGACAAATCACCTTATTGCCAGAGATAACAGGGCTTCCGGGAGGAAGGTTGGTATCAGAGTGAAGCGGCTGGAACGGCACTCCTTGTTTCACCTCTACATCACCTAAGCGAACAGTTACGTGCCCGAAAGTAACGCTCTCACCCTGTTGCAGGAAATAAGCCTGTGGTTCATTACCAGAAACGCCAAGCCCTGTAACAGAGATCAGACTATTTTGGCTACCTGATTGATCCCAAGAGACGGAAAGAATCCCTTTTGCAGTTTCATCAGTATTGATAACAGATAAATGCCCAATGCTTTGTCGGCTGTTATCAATAAGGTTGACTGTACCGCCCATACTAACCTGTTCAGTTATGGTTTTAGCGCAGGCAGGCGCAGTAGCAACATGACCAGAGGAAAGTAAAAGACCTTGGCAGGGTAAGCTCTCAGGAGACGGTCGGACTTCCGAGGTGGCGGACGACGAAAAGGAGACTAAATAATCAGGTTTAGTGTTGGGAACAGAACCGGCATGTACTGACAAATAGCTCAGTAAACTTATAGCCAATATAAGAAAGCGAGAAACAGGGGAAATCATAAGCTACCCTCCCGAAAGGGTACGGAAGCACAACAAACGTCGCACCTCAGAAAACGGAATAAAGGCAAAGAGCTAACACTATTCGTGCGCAACGGGAATTATAGCCTCTTATTTGAGCAGTACTTTTCAAACACCCCCCCCAAACCCATAAAATCCCAAAGACAAAAAACGACACAAAGGAAATTTAGCCCTTGCAGCACAAGGTTCCCAGAGCCACTATTTCACATCCACATATACCTACCCATAAACACACATTTCAAGCCATAATTGGGGAAAATAATTAACAGCAAAGAAACCCGTTATGCCAGTAGACATTCAACCAGCCTTAGACTTCCTAAAGTGTCCCACACCCCAAGAATGGATAGACGAAGCTATCAAGCAGGATAACCTCGAAATCCTCCTCATAGACCACGCAAACAACGAACTCAAAGCAGCCCAAAATGCTATGTCTATCATTCGTCGATATGGCTCTGCTCCCCAGCAACGCAGTACATCCAGAGATATCGAAAAAGATAGTAAACATAATACCTTTACTGAGAAAAAGGCGGCCTCTACCGCGCTGAATCTGATGTATCGGTATACGGAGCATTTTGAATTATTGAACAAAATGTCCCGTCTGGCACGGGAGGAGTTGAGGCATTTTGAGCAGGTTTTGGCGATCATCAAAAAGCGTGATATTCCTTATAAGCCCCTGTCAGCATCCCGTTATGCCGGGGTACTGAGAAAGCATGTGAGAACCTGGGAACCCGCCCGTATGGTGGATACGCTGATCATTGGTGCTTATATAGAAGCCCGTTCCTGTGAGCGATTCCACAAGCTGGCCCCTTACCTTGATGACGAACTGAAGAAATTCTATCTGTCACTTCTTAAGTCAGAAGGCCGGCATTTTAAGGACTACCTGGCCCTGGCTGAAGGGATTTCTGAAGAGTCCATTGAAGAACGAGTGGCATTTTTTGCTGAAGTGGAACGTGAAGCGGTTGAATCGGTGGATGAAGAGTTTCGTTTTCATTCGGGTGTTCCCGCTTAACGTTGAATCTGTTATCAGCAAAGCCTGGTGCAGGTAGCTCCCTTGAGAAAGGAAACAGTCTCTGAGAACTTTTGTTGGCCGCTTTTGTCCAATGATTGATCCAAGGACTGTTTCTAATATTTAAGGGAGTACCCATGAACCCTACATCGGAAGTATTGGCTTCTCCCGCATTGTCTTCCCCTTCTGTACCCGTGACAACAATACCCACTGTGGCCGGCATACAGAAAGCCCAGACTGAAATTAAACTCAGAAAAGGCGCTGAATACCCTAACGGCTCTGTTGAGCAATGTTTATTAAGGAGAGACGTCAGCAATGCGGGCAGTGATTCGATATTGCAGCTGGCCACATGCCTACAAAGAACATTCCCATTACCAGACTGGGTTACTCTGAATCGTTGTGAAAGGGCAGGCTATGCCGGAGTAGCAAAGGCTGAAAATACGACTCACTTTCTGGTTAGCAATGATGGGATTAGCGATAAAAACGCCTCCATTGTGACTGATTTGAAGGAGCGCTCTCCAGGTGAGTCAAATGGCTTGAGAGTGTCCTGTCTGATCGGCGAAAGCTCCTTTCTATCTTCTTTGCCAGAACTAAGCAGAGTCTCAGAAGCTGTTTTATTAATTGATTATGACCCATTTGTGCTTTATGCCTTTATGAGTCAATTGGCGATTATCCGTGAGTCGGGCCCGGATTTGACGGAAGAGGCGTTTTTGGAGAAATTCCTGGATCAACTTTATCCCGATGCCATCAAACAGAATCAGCCTGCCTTTGTTGAGCGACAGAACGCCGCCTTTTTAAGGGATTATGCAGATGCGAAAAAGCATCTGGGTGATGATCACCTGTTCAGTTCAGCGGCACGTTTTGCCGAGGTGCAGGCAGCCTGCAAAAAGTTGAATGTTACTCCGGTCTATATGGATATGTTCAGTGCCAGCAGCCATGCCAGCATGACCAGAATTTTGAATCAGCACAATGCAACAATCAGCTGCCTGAATCTCACTAACTTATTGGAGTACTGGAGCATTTGGGGGGATTCAGAAGTACTTTCATCCATGAAAACGCTTCCCATTGCTGATAATGCCTTGTGTGTGCACCCAGCTGATGTCGGTGCCAAAACAGTATCAGAAGATTCTGTTTGACCCCTCTGCCTAGTCCCGAATTCAGAGAATGTATGACATGAAAGGGTAAGGTCCCTGGGGATTATGCGTTAGGGTGAAAACGGACTGAGAATGCTCCGTCCATGGTGCATTGATAAGATCGTTTTAAGAAGCGGGCTGTATGGCAAAAGATTCCATATTCAGTCCTGATTCGTCAGAAGTCAGCACCCAGCCCTGTCGATCCCAGTCACCCAGAACAATCCTTTTACCCGTTCCTGAGGCTAGCTCGACTTCATGGATATCAGGGCGGTGAGTGTGGCCATGGATCAGGGTTTTGACCTGATACTTCTCCATCACCCGAACCACTTCTGCCGGTGTGACGTCCATGATTTCCAGAGATTTTCTGGATTTGGCTTTCTTGCTGTTGCTGCGAATTTTCTGAACCAGGTTCTTTCGATAACTCAGCGGAGAAAGGCGCAGAATGCCTAAAACCAGAGGGTTGCGGATAACTTTACGGTAGCGGAGATATTGCTGGTCACCCGTGCAGAGCAGGTCACCGTGCATCAGCAGAACGGTTTCACCTTGCAACTCAATGCAGCAGGGATCATTGAGCCAGACGGCTCCGGTTGCCTTCAAAAACGCTTTACCTATGGCAAAATCCCGGTTGCCTGCCATCAGGAACAGCGACTTGCCAGAATCTGTGTAGGCTTTCAGCTGACGGGCAATGTCATGGTGAAAGGGCTCCATGGCATCATCGCCCACCCAGTATTCAAAAAAGTCTCCCAGAATATAGAGTGCATCCGATGCCGGTGCCTGTTCCTGCATATAAGAAGCGAACGCCCGGACAATGTCCGGGCGCTCAGGTGTCAAATGCAGATCAGAAATGAACTGGATGTTCATTCACACGGCTTCCTATGCTACAACCGCAGACTCAATCACCACGTCATCAACAGGAACATCCTGATGGCCAGCACGGAAAGTGGTTTTAGCCGCCTTGATCTTGTTCACGGCGTCCATACCTTCAGTGACCTGACCAAATACGCAGTAGCCCCAGCCATCCGGAGTCTTGGAGGTGTGGTTAAGGAAATGATTGTCAGAAATATTGATAAAGAACTGTGATGAAGCTGAATGAGGGTCCTTAGTTCTCGCCATAGCGATGGTGCCAATGGCATTTTTCAGGCCGTTGTCCGCTTCGTTTTCGATAGATGCCTGAGTGTCTTTCTGAACCATACCCGGTTCAAAACCACCACCCTGGATCATAAAACCATCAATGACTCTGTGGAAGATGGTGCCGTCAAAGTGGCCATTTTTCACATATTCCAGAAAGTTGGTCACGGTCTTGGGAGCTTTTTCGGCGTCCAGTTCCAGTTTGATATCGCCAAAATTGGTATGCAGTACAACCATAGGGTTACCGTAATCTCTGTTCTAATGGTCCGCGAACGGGAAGCCTGCAATTCTAGGTGGTTATGGTGCTGGTGTAAAAGGTCTGAGTGCAATAAACAGCCATGAGCGCCTGAATCAGGCTGCGGCCACGTCTTGGTCGGGCGTTTAATCATTTGAGGGGGCGGACAGGGAACTTTTGCAGGTGCATTTTGCAGGTGCATTTTGTAGGTGCAGTCAGTCAAAGAATTATTGTGGCGCCATCATGGATGTGGTTATGAATATAGGGCTTGATCAAGCTGCGGCTTTAGTCTCGAATGAAGAGAATCTGAAGTTTCCTGTACAGGAAACTGATCAGGTTTTTCGTCCTGAGCAGGAGTCTTGCAAGCCTAATGAAGCTCAAGAAAAGAGTCTGCTCTCCTATTCTCGATACAGCGTCCGTCGAGTATCCGTATCGCCTACGCCTCACTTATCTGCAACCAGTGGCGATCAGTCCTGGAGTACAGAGGGCGATTCATTTCCCTCTCAGGGCAGTTTTAGCATAACAGACTGCGAATCCCAGCTTTATCTCAGCCCGTCCCATTCTTCCGATCACCCCGCCTATTCTTGTGTGGCGGGTCTGGAAAAACAGTTTATGACCGGAGCGGGCTTTCGCCGCTCCAGAAACAGCAGCCTGGGCTCCAATCCTTTTACTTTTGGCAGTACTGAGAGCAGGGGAGATGAGGTGTTTGTTGAGGAACCGCCCCGACCGGTAATAATCCGCAGAGAGCTGAAAGAGTACCCGATTGAAACCGGTGAGACCTGTGAGTTGAAGACGCGTTATCGGTTGAGCGTAAAACCCCGTACTTTGAGTGCGGGGATGTAAGCTCGTCGGCGATAGCCGACTAATGCGGTGTTCTCTGCTGCTGAACGTACTGTTTGATGACTTCTATAGGAGCGCCACC
>NZ_JBPCXO010000469.1:0-3428 GCF_051008435.1 Endozoicomonas sp.
ATACCAAGGAGCGGTAATGCCAAGAGCGGTCTGAAACAGGTCTTCCATGTGAGCCTTCAGGTGAGTTCAATGGGGTGAGTGAAGTGGGTAAATATACATGGTTACCCACTCATTTTTCAAAAGAGCCATAATCCTTTACTTTCAACTCATGTGATCTGAATGAGGAAAAATAACCTTTAACTCAATTCATAGCAATCAAGAATGATCACGCAAAGCACATCGTATTTTTCTGACATCAATAATGGGTATGAACCAAAGCGGTTGATCTGATATATTGCCGTTCTTTTGTTCCGAGTGTTTTTATGGCTGTACTCCAAGTTGCCTGTAGCCAATGCCAGCTAACAGAAGGTGGCGTAAAGAACGGTAGAACGAAAACCAATCAACAGAGGTAACTGTGGCGGCTGTTGCAAGATTTTCCAGCTTGTAGACTACTACAACGGTAACCACATGAACGCACGGCTTTGTTCAAACAGGTGAGAAATGTCATCATATTGGAAGGAATGAAACCTTAGCTCTGGAAAGCCCGGCTCTTTGGCTCTCACTGACCAGTGATGCTTTAAAAAAAGACCTGCAACATTTCTGCTGCAGGTCTTTTACTTTGAATCCAAACTGAAAAACCAGTTTCCATCCTACCTAATGCAAAGCACTCAATGCCTGTGGTGCAATTCAAACAATAAATGCCAGTTCTATTGAAGATCAACCCTGATTCCCAGCGAACCCTGCCCCGCAAGGCGATTAGAAGATCCTGAAACACCAATCGTTGCAAACCCGGACATATTGTCACTCAATTTCCAATTGCCGTGGGCGGAAACTTTTGCACTGATAGCGCCAACATCCGTTCCCTCTACTTTCCAGTGGGC
This sequence comes from Endozoicomonas sp., assembly GCF_051008435.1. GTDB lineage: Bacteria > Pseudomonadota > Gammaproteobacteria > Pseudomonadales > Endozoicomonadaceae > Endozoicomonas_A. Next base: position 861 of record NZ_JBPCXO010000469.1, read on the forward strand.
TGCGCCTAGCATCACATCCCGATCAAGCGTTTCATGATCCCTGATCAGATCAGTAAACAGACCTACATCCAGATTCCAATCAACTTTATTGGTATCGATAAAGTTGATCAGGACACCCACTCCAATTTGAGCGGAAGTCTGGGTACCAGAATCAATGGATAATAACGTATTGGTCGAGCCCGTCTCTTTATAAGCATCGCCCTTGAGCACTTGAAACCTCAAGCTGGAATACCCTGTTATATCAGCATACTGACCATCCTTGAGAAGATGAGAAATACGAGCCTGACCAAATAAAACAGATTCCTGGACTGACGAAGTATGAGTGTTAGCACCTGAAGACAGGGAGACAGTTCGTCTTATTTCCCGCTCACTGACCCCCAAACCAAGATTCAGGTTTAATTGATAAGCACCCAGTTTCTCTGCTTCATTTTTGCTTTCATAGTAAGCAAGCATTGTTGCCAGGGTATTCTCAGAAGATGAGGCGTTTTCCGTAGAAAGCTTAGAATCGGTATAACTCAATGCCAACCCATAGCGCTTATCGGTCTGACGTTCAAAATCATAGCCAACAATCAGGGACTTGGCGCTTGAATCGTATCCTGTCGAAACCTTATCCTGACGATACTCAACTTGATTCGAGCTGACATTAGCCCAAAGCATTTCCTCTGGATCAAATTCATAGGAAGTAGTGAGAATCAAATCACTTAAAGAGATTATTTGGTCTTTTACATCATTAGCACTCTTTGCATGGATTTCACCCGATAGCTGAGTGATTGCAGAATTCAATACAGTACCAGACAGCCCCATCAACCCCGGGAATGGATCAGACCCTGTTGGTCTAGTGCCTGCAGCCGGACGAATCGTTTCCAGAGCAGTCATGGCGTTGAGTGCATTACGATTACCATTTTCAGAGGCGTATACTGCGTAACTTTCAGGGGTCAGAACCAGATCGATATACTGACTGCCATACTGAAGATCAAATCGTGTATTGTCAGAAAGACCGGATGCTGGTTGGTTTACAACCACAAAGCTGCCATTAATTCCATTAACGTCTTCAGTCGTAACAATTCGGAATTTGTCACCAATAACGGGCGTAAAAGTATTATTGGCTGGCGCGGATATACCTCTCAGTAAAATCTGAAGGGTTCCGTCAGCAGTGAAAGTGTTACCCACACCTGTGACAGCAACGCGGTCATAGCTACCGGCACCACCAGCAGGGTTGTATGTTGCCCCATCAATCTCCTCTTGCAGGATTGAACCGGATGTCATAACAACACTGCCCGCCGATGTTAATGTGCCTGGAGAGTCCCCAGGAGCAATAATACCACTGGACGTTATACCTGAAACAACGCCCGACCCCTTCAGAGTGCCGTTGTTGTTGACCACCACATTTCCTGCAAGACTGCCCTCAGCTTCTAGTGTACCGGCAGCTACAACAATCTCGCCTGCAAACGTATTGTTGCCAGAAAGCGTCAGCTTGGAATCACCTGTTTTGGTTAACGAACCACTGCTACCGACAGAGCCACTATCGTCACTGATGACACCGGAAATTTCTGTATCTCCGTTGGTCTGTATCGTTCCGCCATTAGCATCTACTGTAAAGTTTGCTGTAATGGAATCCGTACCTGAACCAATGGTCAGAGTACCGCCGGTAAACTTTGGATTGACCTGACTGTTGTTTATTTCATCAGGTGTATACTCAGACTTTGCATTATCAATGTCAGGGATACCCCCTACACTATTAGCCACTTCGTCGGCGTCAATAACACTGTTCTGATCCAGAGGACCTGCACCTGTACCATCAATGGTGCCTGCTGATGTCCTCAGGCGATAACCACTCAGTGAAAACTCTCCGGCCAACGCTTCAATCGACCAGTTAAAAGAGACATCTGATTCATCATAGGAAGATTCCTGACCTGAATGATCCGGCAGTGTGACGCCGCTTCCTCCCAGGGTAGTATTTGATACATTAAGGCTTGACTGACCACAATAGTCGTAATCGCAGCCCCCGGAACCTGCAGCATCAAAAGAAATGGTATAGATGTAGGTATCGTCAGTGAGCGGCAGAGTGATTCTCATTACATCGCCTGCGCTCCATTGCCACCAGTTTGAATCTGATGTATCCGCTCCATCAGGTGGCGTGCTATTGGCTTGAAAATTAATATCGATATTGCCCGACCCAGCCCCCCCTCGTCACCGTATTGATTAATAACAATACCCTGACCGGACTGAATCCAGGTTGGAGTATTGGATGACGCCTGTGTGAACAGGTGGCCAGCATGGCTTAAGCCTGATACAGTCATAAGTGACAGCAAAGCCAATATATACCTTAGAATCATCCTATCCATGATGCACTTCTTCCCCAGTTGTTAGTCCCTTTATATAGACCAGCAGGTCTTGTTTTTAATTCTTATTAATGGCATAGATACTTATTAGCAGAATCTAGTTAGTGCCTGTCCGAAAACCCACAAAAATCAAATGATGACAGTCCTCATTAAACGTGAGGCCAGATCATAAACCGGACCTTCACTGTTAAAGACTACATTTGCAGCGATTTCTGAGAGTATTCTT
>NZ_JBPCXO010000470.1:0-37154 GCF_051008435.1 Endozoicomonas sp.
CTGATTTGGCCATTTTTTATGATTCTTTTCGTTGAATAGCTCGCTATTCGCCTCAAATAATCATAAAAACTGTCTCAAACCGGACTTTTCCTCGCTACGGTCGGCTAAGTCCGACAGACTCCTAGAATCCTTATTCTCCACTGTGGTCTCCGGTATGTCAGTCAGTCGTCAGAATTTTGTAGGTGGTGTGGGCAGAGATAGTGCTGGTGGCAGAATAATAAAAGTGTTCAATCCAGCGACTGAAGATGAAACCTGTCGTGTACCAGATTCATCCTGGGAGGATGTTGACCTAGCGGTTAAATCGGCAGAAAAAGCACTACCAGGCTGGTCTGAAGTGCCGCCAGTCAGCCGTAGCAGAGTGCTTATGAGGTTTCGTGAACTGCTTGAGAAAAACCGCAGTGAGATCTCCGGGTTAATATCACAGGAACATGGCAAAACCAGAGAGGATGCCAGTGCAGAGCTCAGCAGGGCTATTGATGTGCTGGAATTTGCCTGTGGTATTCCCCAGTTACTGAAAGGTGAGCACTCTCATCATGCTGCCAGCAGCATTGATTGCTGGTCGATGATGTTACCTGTGGGTGTTTGCGCAGGAATTACGCCATTCAACTTTCCGGCCATGGTACCTCTGTGGATGATCTCCATCGCTCTGGCCTGTGGTAATACATTTATCCTGAAACCTTCCGAGAAAGACCCTTCTGCTCCCTCTTTGTTTCCAGAATTACTTCAGGATGCAGGACTTCCTGACGGTGTGTTCAATCTGGTTCATGGTTCTGCTGACAGTGTAAACGCGATTCTGGATCACCCCGGGATTGGTGCCGTCAGCTTTGTCGGTTCTACTCCAGTGGCAAAACATGTTTATGAAAGAGGCTCTGCTGCCGGTAAGAGGGTGCAGGCACTGGGAGGCGCGAAGAATCATGCGGTTGTGTTGCCAGATGCAGATTTGGATCTGGTCGCAGACCAGCTGGCAGGAGCAGCCTATGGAAGTGCAGGGGAGCGCTGTATGGCTATTTCTGTCGTAGTAGCCGTAGGTGATGAAGTGGGTGATCAATTGGCTGACAGATTGAGCGCCCATGCCCGCCACCTGAAAGTGGGGGCGTTTGATACGCAGCCTGATCTTGGCCCCCTGATCAGTATGGAGCACAGGGAAAAAGTTCTGGGACTGGTGGACTTGGGAGTGAAGGAAGGCGCAAGGCTCCTGGTGGATGGGCGGGAGGCTTTTTTTGAAAAAGGCAGTTTTCTGGCTCCATGCCTGTTCGATGCGGTCGAGCCTGATATGGCGATCTACCAGCAGGAAATTTTTGGTCCTGTACTCTGTATTGTCAGAGTGTCTGACTATCAACAGGCGCTGGATCTTATTGCCTCCAATCCATACGGCAATGGAAGTGCAATATTTACCGGATCCGGCAAGCTGGCCAGACATTTCTGTGAGCACGCAGACACGGGGATGGTTGGAGTTAATGTACCCATTCCGGTGCCGGTTGCCTGGCATTGTTTTGGCGGCATCAAACAATCCCTGTTTGGACCGTTGCACATGCATGGACCGGATGGTGTTCGATTCTTTACCCGCATGAGAACTGTCACTGCCCGCTGGCCGGAGAATTTAACCGGGCAGCGAGAGGCAAATTTGAATATTCCTGAGGTTAAATAATCAGCAGAGTTATTCCATCATGAGTCAGTACATTGTTATCGTCTTGTACTTTCTGGGGTTGGGGTTGCTGGGTTATCTGGCATCAAAACGCTTACAGGGGCTGGATGACTTCTTTACTGGGGGCAAACGCCTGGGATATTGGGTGACAGCCCTTTCAACCCAGGCCACGGGTGAGTCAGCCTGGTTGTTATTAGGGTTGACCGGGCTGGCTGCCATGGTGGGAGTCAGTGCGTTCTGGGTGGTTTTGGGAGAGCTGGCAGGCGTTGGTGTTGCCTGGTTTTTGATGGCATCTCCCTTTCATATCCCTTTCATAAAGTGACCGAACGTTGTCAGGCTCTGACAACTACCGATTATTTGCTTCATCGATTTCCGAAGTTTGCGCAGAGGATCCGTTGTGTCTCTGTTGTTGCTCTGGTTATCTTCTGCACGGTTTATGCAGCTGCTGAAATTGATGCAACAGGGGCTGTGCTGGAGCATGCCCTTGGGTGGAATTATTACGCAGGTGTGTTGACCGGTTTTCTGATCGTGACACTGTATTGTGCCTTTGGCGGTTTTCTTGCAGTGGCCTGGACCGATAGCGTTCAGGGAACAATGATGATGCTGGCATTGTTGTTACTTCCTCTCGCGGCCTGGTGGAGTATGAATCTGCCAGAAGGGCTGCTGGCTTCCCTGGACAGTATTGATCCGGCTCTGCTTTCGGCTCTGGGTCCGGGCGATCCGACCATAAAAGGCCTGGAAGTGGTAGGGCTGATCGCCATAGGTTTGGGGTTTGTTGGAACACCTCATATTTTTACCCGCTTTCTGGCGGTCAAAAGTCATAATGAAATTCGTCATGGTCGTTGGGTAGCCATTTTGTATACCCTGCTGGCCGACTCTGCTGCTGTTCTGGCCGGTTTATTAGGCAGGGTCTTGTATACTTCGGCAGAGCAAGCTCCGCACCAAGTGCTGGGAAATGGTGGTCAAAATGTGCTGCCGATGATGACGGAATCCTTCTTTCCCATGTTTATAGTGGGCTTTTATATTGCAGCTATTCTGGCCGCTATTATGTCGACCTTTTCCTCTTTGCTCTTGCAGGCAACCAGCAGTGTTACCTGTGACTGGCTGTACTTTCATCAAAGGCATCAATTGTCAGGCGCTGAAGCCAGGCAACACTCCCGAAACATTACCTGGGGATTGGCTCTGTTGGCTCTGGTGCTGGCTGTGACCGTAACCCGATTTCTCCCTGAGCATACTATCTTCTGGTTTGCGGTCTTTGGCATGTCAGGCATTACGGCAACCTTCTCGCCAATGATGATTCTGGCCATGTTCTGGAAAGGGTTCTCTTCGGCCGGGGCTCTTGCTGCCATGATCTCCGGGGCAGTGATGATTCTGGTGGGTAAGCTGTGGCTTCAGCAGCTGGATGCATTGGGTGTCTATTTTCAGGCTATGGAAACCCTGCCACTGGCTTTTGTTGTTTCCTTATTGTCCGGATGGCTTGCCAGCCTGGCTTGGCCTGATGAGGCACCTGTATTCATTACAGAACCATAAAGGATTTTTTGGTTCTCCAGTCTTAATAAGTAGTTTGCCCTAATTGCTGTGCCAGTTTGCTGACATTGTTGGCAGGAAGTGCTACATCTATCGAAAACAAAAATAACGGATCTAATAAGATGTCATTTCCCTTCGGCTTTGACCTCAAATTGCTTGAGGTATTTGTAGAAGTGGTCAAAACCGGCAATATGTCTCTGGCTGCTCAGAGATTGAATGTAACTCAGTCGTCTATATCGCAATCCATTTCCAATCTGGAGAGTGAGCTGAATGTTCAATTATTGAATCGCTCTGTCCGGCCTATACAAGTGACCTCTAATGGACGTTACTTTTTTGATCGAAGTGTTCGGTTGCTGGAAGAAGCAAGGCAGACCAGTCAAAACCTGCGAGCAGGCCATATTCAACAAATTGATCAGGTTCGAATTGCTTTGGTGGATTCAATGGTTTCCGCCTTTGGCCAGCCTCTTCTTGATACGATAAAACAGCATACCAAGGACTGGAGCATTACTACCGGGCTCTCCCATGTTCATGCCCAGAGACTACTGTCTCACGATGTCGATATTATTATTTCTGATGATGCAGTGAATCACAGTGACGAACTCTCCCGTTATCCTATCCTCCGGGAGCCTTTGTTACTCGTTGTGCCCAGCAGCTATTCCTTTCAGCCAGGAGAGTTTGGTCATTTGCAGGATAATCTTGAAATGGCCCGTTATCCGGAGCATTCCCTGATCGGCCAGACCATTGAACGTCAGCTCACCCGTCTGCAGTTGAATCCCGGAAAAAAACTTCGACTGGATAATACTTTTGCCATCATCAGTATGGTGGCCGCAGAGCGCTGCTGGACCATTACTTCTCCCCTCTGTCTTTATCAATGCTTGAAATGGGCACGGGGCAGAGTTCAGGTACTTCCTTTGCCAGCTTATGTTGATTACAGGGAGCTGACTCTGGTTTGTCGTCGTTACGATTTATGGAATCTGCCAGAAGAGATTGCAGCAAAGAGTCGAACCGTGTTGCAGCAGGAAATTATTCCGGAGCTGATCAACTGGGTGCCCTGGCTTGATAGTTGCATGACCACAGTAGAACTTTCTCACCATACTATTAGGAGAGCTAATAGTACGGCTTTATGAAAAATGATGCTGTTTGTTCTGAACTTTGACTGTTTATAGACTGCAATTCGGAAGTACATCAAACAATAAAAAAAAGGTACTACTCATGCTCGACACCAGTTCCCCTCCTTCAACCCGTTCTGTTGAATATGAACAGGTTTCTGATGATTATCTGAAGCAGAGACAGCTTAAGAAAGGGGCTGCGGGCTGGCTGGTTCTGGCTGGGCTCGGAGTGTCCTATGTAATTTCCGGAGATTTTGCCGGCTGGAACTTCGGACTTCAACAGGGTGGCTTTGGTGGCATGTTTCTGGCAACCATTGTTATGGCCATCATGTATACCTTTATGGTGCTGTCATTGGCAGAGTTGTCTTCTTCATTGCCTACTGCCGGTGGTGGTTATTCCTATGCTCGCCGGGCAATGGGCCCCTGGGGTGGGTATCTGACAGGCACAGCCATTCTCCTTGAATATGCCATTGCGCCGGCAGCGATTGCCGTGTTCATAGGCGGTTATGTGAATGAGCTTTTTGGTTGGGATGGGCCTCTGGTTTACGGTGCCTTCTATGCCGCCTTCATTGGCCTGCATCTGTGGGGAGCCGGAGAAGCGCTTAAAATCATGATGGTCATTACAGGCCTGGCATGTCTGGCCATAGTCGTCTTTATTCTGGGAATGATTCCTGCTTTCGACTTCGACAACCTGTTTAATATTGCAGTGAATGCTGAAGCCACCGGAGCTTCCACTTTCCTTCCCGAAGGTTATATCGGTGTTTGGGCGGCTATTCCATTTGCCATGTGGTTGTTTCTGGCGGTAGAAGGCGTTCCTCTGGCGGCAGAAGAAGCCACGGACCCCAAGAGAGATATGCCCAGAGGGATCATTACTGCTATGGTCGTCCTGCTGCTGTTTGGTGGTCTGGTATTGATTCTTGCTCCTGCTGCTGTAGGCGCTGAATACATGAAAGACCATGCAGCCCCGCTGGTGGGTGCACTGCAACAGGTCTATGGTGAAGGCTCTTACATCGCGACCTTTGTAAACTTCGTTGGGCTTGCTGGTCTGATAGCCTCCTTCTTTTCTATTATTTATGCCTATTCCCGACAGGTTTTCGCCTTGTCCCGCGCAGGCTATTTACCTCGCTTTTTGTCAAAAACCGGTCAGCGGAAAGTACCCACAATGGCTCTGGTGATTCCAGGCATCATTGGCTTTCTGCTGTCTTTGACCGGAGAGGGAGATCTGATGATCACTATGGCTGTTTTTGGGGCCACCATCTCCTATGCCATGATGACTCTGTCTCATATTATTCTGAGAGTGAAAGAGCCAGAGCTGGAGCGTCCTTATAAAACTCCGGGTGGCATCATGACATCCGGGATCGCTTTTGCACTGGCTATTATTGCCTTTATTTCTACCTTTCTAGTGAGTAAGGAAGCGGCCTTCTGGTCTGCGGTCTTCTACGCGGTCATGGTGGCCTACTTCGGTTTATATAGCCGACACCATCTGGTCGCTAAAGCCCCTGAAGAAGAATTCGAAGCTATTGCCAAAGCTGAATCTGAACTGAACTGAGCTGAATAGTTGGGCTCCCAAGGGGCCCATTTCCTGAAGAATAAGAAAAACGAGTATCGATATGCAGAATCCCAGAGATGTTAAAACCATTGATGATGCTAAAAAGATTGTCGAAGAGAGGGGACTCTCTCACGTTAAAGTCGGTCTTTTTGATAATGATGGGATCATGCTCGGAAAATACATGAGCAAGTCCAAGTTCTTTTCAGCTCTGGAAAGTGGCTTTGCCTTCTGCGACGTTATCCTCGGCTGGGACAGTAAGGATCAGCTCTACGACAATGTAAAATACACCGGCTGGCATACCGGATATCCTGATGCTCCTGTCAGAGTTTTACCGCACTCCTGCCGGGAAATTCCTTTTGAAAATGGCATGCTGCTGTTCATGGCAGAATTCAAGGATCAGGCAGAAGCCTTGTGTCCGAGAGGCACATTGAGGCGGGTCATTGAAAAAGCAGCAGAGCTGGGCTTTGATGCTTGTGCGGCTCTGGAATATGAGTTTTTTATGTTCCAGGAGACTCCGGAATCCGTTCGGGAAAAAGGGTTTCGAAACCTAAAGCCACTGACGCCTGACTGGTTTGGTTATTCCATGATAAGAAACTCAGTGCACTCGGATCTTTATCACCAAATACTGGAAATGGCTGAGGTGATGGATTTTCCTATCGAAGGCATTCATACGGAAACCGGGCCAGGAGTGATTGAGGCGGCCATCGCAGTGGATTCAGCGGAGAACGCTGCAGACAAAGCGGCACTGTTTAAAACGTTTATGAAAGTGCTGGCACAGCGCAATGAACTGATGGCGACCTTTATGGCCAAGTGGTCACCCGATTATCCTGGGCAGAGTGGGCATATTCACTTGTCTTTGTTTAACCGAAAAGATGGAAAATCGGCTTTCTTTGACCCTAACCAAAAACACAATGTTAGCCAGATACAGAGGCATTTTATCGCTGGACTGCAACGGTTGATGCCGGAATTTCTGCCTATGATTGCGCCTACCGTCAATAGTTACACCCGACTCATCCCGGGCTTCTGGGCACCTACCGATGCGACCTGGGGCGTTGAGAATCGAACCACGGCTTTGCGTGTCATTCCCGGCTCTGATAAGTCTCAGAGGGTGGAGTACCGACTGGGGTCAGCGGATGCTAATCCTTATCTTTCGCTTGCCGCTGCATTGGCTTCTGGCCTTCAGGGCATTATTCACCAATGGGAGCCCGAGGAGCAGGTGAAGGGTAATGCTTACGAGCAGGATCACTCACCGGAGCTGGCTCTTCCGTCAACGCTTTGGGAGGCAGCCCAAAAATTCAAGCAATCCGAAGCAGCCCGAACTATGTTTGGTGATACTTTTGTTGAGCACTATGCGGCTTCCAGGGAGTGGGAGGAGCGGGAATTCAGAAAACATATTACAGATTGGGAAATGGATCGTTACTTCGAAATTATCTGATCACTTCCAACGGTTAAGAACAATGAATAAAACACAGATCACCCTTTCTCCGGTGGATGGTTCGGTTGTTGCTGAACGTCCATTGGCAGATGTTTCACACATCAATCAGGCTTTGGCAAAAGCTGAGAAAGCTCAGCTTGACTGGCAAAGTACTGCCCTTGAGGATCGACAACGGATTTGCAGCAGAGCGGTGGATCTTTTTGTCGTCAAGAAAGACGACATTGCCAGTGAAATCACCTGGCAGATGGGCAGGCCCATCCAATATTCTGCCGGTGAGGTGGCAGGGTTTGAAGAGCGGGCCCGCTATATGATTGAGGCATCCAGTGAAGGATTAAAGCCTGTTTCAGTGCCTGAAAAAGAAGGTTTTACCCGTTACATATGCAAAGAAGCGCTGGGTGTTGTACTGGTTATTGCTCCCTGGAACTATCCCTATTTGACCGCTATCAACAGCATCATGCCCGCTTTGCTGGCAGGTAACGCTGTACTTCTGAAACATTCTGCACAAACCCCTCTCTGTGCTGAGCGCATGGTTGAAGCATTTCTGGAGGCAGGTTTGCCTGAAGGGCTGTTTCAATATCTTCATATGTCCCATGACAATACGGAGTATCTGATTCAGTCTGATGCCATCAAACATGTGGCTTTCACAGGTTCTGTTCCTGCTGGAGCAACCGTTGAAAAAGCGGCTGCCGGGCGATTCATTGGTATGGGCCTGGAGTTAGGTGGAAAAGACCCGGCTTATGTCAGAGCAGATGCTGATCTGGCTGCAGCGGTGGACACTGTGATTGATGGGGCCTTCTTTAACTCGGGTCAATCCTGCTGTGGCATAGAAAGGGCGTATGTACACGAAGATGTCTATGACACATTTGTTGAAATGGCTATAGCGCAGGTGCAGGGGTATCGACTGGGACGGTCTGATGATCCTGAAACCACTCTGGGTCCTCTGGTGAAAAACAGTGCTGCTGATTTTGTCAGGGGGCAGGTGGCAGAGGCTGTTTCTCTGGGAGCTGTCGCCCATATTGATTCGGCCCTGTTTCCAAAGGATGAGCAGGGTACGGCCTACCTGGCTCCTCAATTGTTGACCAATGTGAATCACGATATGCGGGTTATGACCGAAGAGAGCTTTGGGCCGGTATTAGGGGTTCAGAAAGTCACCTCCGATGAGGAAGCGGTTTGTTTGATGAACGACAGTGAGTTTGGTCTGACAGCTTCTATTTTTTCAAAAGATATTGAGCGGGCGGTTGAGCTGGGTCGTCAGGTTCAAACGGGCACTTTTTTTGTCAATCGTTGTGACTATCTTGATCCGGCTCTGGCCTGGACCGGTATCAAAAATTCAGGTCGCGGTTGCACTCTGTCAGTGCTGGGTTTTGATGCCCTGACCCGACCAAAATCCTTCCACATCAAGCACGGATAATGCAGTAAGGAGATGTAATATGAGTATTGAACAGTACACTGCTAACTGGAATTTTCCGACAGCTGTCCGTGCCGGTGCTGGCCGCATTAATGATCTGCCGGCAGCCTGTGTTGAACTGGGGATGAAAAATCCAGTCATTGTTACCGATCCGGGATTGTCCGGGTTACCCATGATTAAAGAAGCTCAGGCTTTGGTCAGCTCTGCGCTTCTGGGGTGTGGATTGTTTTCTGCGATTAAAGGCAATCCAACCGGTGATCATGTGTCTGCGGGTGTAGCCGCCTGCAAGGCAGGAAATCATGATGGTGTGATTGCTTTCGGCGGAGGTTCAGCACTGGATGCGGGCAAGGCCATTGCATTGATGGTTGGGCAAAGTCGCCCGATCTGGGATTTTGAGGATGTGGGTGATAACTACCTAAGGGTGAATGAAGCGGGAATGCTACCTGTTGTAGCGGTGCCTACCACCGCCGGAACCGGCTCAGAGGTTGGGCGCGCTTCAGTGATTACCCATCAGGATGAGCGGGTAAAAAAGATTATTTTCCACCCGAATATGCTGCCTGACATTGTTATTCTTGATCCGGAGCTGACCTGTGGCTTACCCGCCAAACTCACTGCAGCTACCGGAATCGATGCCCTGTCTCACAATCTGGAAGCCTATTGTTCGCCTTTCTATCACCCTATGGCACAGGGCATCGCACTGGAAGGCATTCGTCTGGTAAAAGATTATCTACCCAGGGCGGTCGCAGAGGGCAATGATCTGGAGGCCAGAAACCATATGCTGGTGGCCTCCAGCATGGGAGCAACAGCCTTTCAAAAAGGTCTGGGTGGCATGCACGCCCTGGCACATCCACTGGGTGCTTTATACGACGCTCATCATGGGTTGTTGAATGCGATTCTGATGCCTTATGTTCTAAAGGCTAATAAAACAGCCATCAGTGATAAGTTGTCCGCTCTCAGTCGTTATATTGATTTGCCTGCTCCGGGCTTTGACTCTTTCTTCAACTGGGTGATAGAGCTCAGGCAACAACTGGAAATCCCCAATACACTGGCAGATATCGGTATTGATGATAGTCAGCTGGATAAAGTCGGTCGGATGGCGTTTGTAGATCCTTCGGCAGCCGGAAACCCAATCCCTTTTTCTGCGACTGAATATCAACAGATATGCCAGGATGCTATTGGAGGAGATCTGTGATGAAAGTCGGTCTGCTGTTATGCGATGACGTTAATCCAGCTCTGCAGGTGGCTCACAAGAATTATCCGGACATGTTTCTGGCGTTGTTGAGGAAGCAGGAACCTGAACTGGAAATGGTCACTTACCGGGTACTGGATGGCGAGATACCGGATACCACCGATGAATGCGATGGCTGGATAATTTCTGGTAGTCGTTACAGTGCATACGACACTTTTTCGTGGATACCGTTGTTGGAAGCGTTCGTCCGGAAGTTGTATGAAGATCGCTGCATGCTGGCCGGTATCTGTTTTGGTCATCAGATAATGGCAACCAGCCTTGGAGGGAAAGTGGAGCTTTCTGAAAAAGGTTGGGGGGTTGGTATATCCTACAATCGTATCACTCAGCAGGGGAGCTGGATGCAGCCTGCTGTTCAGGATTTCAAATTACTGGTCAGTCACAGGGATCAGGTAACTCGTTTACCTGACTCGGCTGAAGTGCTGGCAGGCAGCGACTTTTGCCCTAATTATATGCTGCAGTATGGAGTGCATTTTCTCAGTATTCAGGGACATCCGGAATTCAGTAAATCTTACTCCAAAGATCTGATGAATTCTCGTCGGGATTCTATTCCTCATGACCGGGTTACCCAGGGAATAGATTCTCTGACAGAAGATCCTGACAGCGATTTGATGGCACAATGGATAATGCAGTTTTTCAAGCAGAAACCATGAGGTATCTCTTAACCCGAAACTTCATAAACCGATTTTAATTTGGACAAATGTTCCAATTAACTCGATGCTGTATGAAGTGTTCGGGTTGAATAGAGAAATGACCTATACCCATCGCCTTTCAAGTTGCTACGTTGTTGTCAGCGTTCGCTCACCCCGATCACCTACTACTCGTACGCTCACGGGGATTCGCTCTCTTGCCGCCTAGTAGCAACTTGAAATCCAATGGGTATATTAATCAACTCTCTACATAAATGTTTGAGCCGCTGAAACAAACGGCTACGTTTTAGCAACAGTAGTCTTGTTCAGGTTTGGCGTATGATGTCAGCCAGATACCAAATATTCAGGGAATTCTCTGGCTATTTACAGAAAGTGATTCTCATTGTCTTGAGGAAGTTAAAGTCAATCTGAAATGGATTGAGCCTCGGTCAGTCTCCAGGCCGGCCAGGCCAACAGAATAACATTATGTTTTTAGATCAATATTGTACCGAGCTGGAAAATAGCCAATTCTCCTTTACTCGTCAGCAGTCCAGTGACTTTGCCAAGAAGGTCGCCAACGACTTTAATCCGCTGCACGATGTAGACACCAAAAAGTTCTGTGTTCCAGGCGATCTGCTGTTTGCCAAAGTCCTGAGCTCTGAGGGACTGTATCCGAACATGAGGGTGACCTTCAGCGGTATGGTCAGCGATGGCCTGGCTTTGACAATCTCTGATGCCGGGAATGGAGACAAAATCATTTGTGACCAGAACGCGAAGGAGTATCTCAGGGTTGAGCACAGCGGCGAGCAAAGTAACGATGCCGATCTGATTGCAAAACTGGTCAAGGCCTATGTGGCGTTTTCAGGTGAAAACTTCCCTCATGTGCTGGTGCCGTTGATGAAAGAGAAGAACGTCATGATCAATGTGGCACGTCCTCTGGTCATCTACGAAACCATGTCGGTTCACCTTGAGACGGTGAACCTGAACGACCCGGTGATCGAAGCTTCCCAGTCTCATCTTGAAGTGAACGGTAAGCGTGGCAATGTCACGCTCGGGTTTATCTTCAAGGATGGTGGAAAAGTGGTGGGAGAAGGCAAGAAAACCATGGTACTGGCCAATCTGAGAGAATATGACCAGCTTACCATCGACAATATGGTCGACGAGTACAATCGTCGCCGAATAGAACACGCAGCTTAAATTTGCTGCGTTTTCATCCTAAACAGCCATGAGCCGACAGTGCCGCTCACCTCGAACCATGAAAATGACTACAGAGCCCGAAATAGCGGCATTTTCATAGTAAATAGCCCACCGGGAGCCTATTCGGCTCCCATCATTCTGTTATACTCCCGAATCCGCCAAGGAAGACAATAAAGAGGTTGTCTGGAAAGCACTGGGTCGTAAAAATCCATAAAGAACGGCAAATTACTTGATACCTCGCCCTCTACTTTCCAGACAGCCTCTTAACCTTCAGGATAAGAACCAGAGAACAGCCGGATAGAAAGGACAGAGAGTCATGCCTGCATACCGTTCAAGAACTTCGACCCATGGTCGTAATATGGCTGGAGCCCGCTCGCTTTGGCGCGCTACGGGTATGAAGGATGATGACTTCAAAAAGCCTATTATTGCCGTTGCTAACTCCTTTACCCAGTTTGTTCCTGGCCATGTTCATCTGAAAGACATGGGACAACTGGTAGCCAGAGAAATTGAAAAGCACGGTGGTGTGGCGAAAGAGTTTAATACCATTGCTGTCGATGACGGCATCGCGATGGGGCATGATGGCATGCTCTACTCTCTGCCCAGCCGTGACATTATTGCAGACTCCGTTGAGTACATGGTTAATGCCCATACTGCCGATGCTCTGGTCTGTATTTCCAACTGTGACAAGATCACCCCGGGGATGCTGAATGCAGCCATGAGGCTGAATATTCCGGTGATCTTTGTTTCCGGTGGTCCTATGGAAGCAGGCAAGACCAAGCTGGCTCAGCACGGTCTGGATCTGGTTGATGCCATGGTCATTGCAGCCTCTGATGCCGATGATGAAACGGTGGCTGAATATGAGCGTTCAGCTTGTCCGACCTGTGGTTCCTGTTCCGGTATGTTTACCGCAAACTCTATGAACTGTCTGACAGAAGCTCTGGGCCTGTCGCTGCCAGGCAACGGTTCCATGCTGGCTACTCACGCTGATCGTGAACAGCTGTTCCTGGAAGCCGGTCGCCGAATCGTTGATATCACCAAACGTTACTATGAGCAGGATGACGAATCGCTTCTGCCTCGTTCCATCGCCAATTATAAAGCTTTCGAAAATGCAATGAGTCTGGATATCGCTATGGGCGGTTCCACGAACACCATTCTGCATTTATTGGCTGCTGCCCAGGAAGCGAGTATCGATTTCACCATGAAAGACATCAATGCTCTGTCTCTTAAAGTGCCTCAGTTGTGCAAGGTTGCGCCTAATATCCAGAAATACCATATGGAAGATGTTCACCGTGCAGGTGGGGTGTTTGGTATTTTGGGTGAGTTGGATCGGGCTGGTTTGTTGAACAACGATATACCGACGGTTCACAGCGAAACGATGTCTGCAGGTCTGGCTAAGTGGGATATCAAGCAAACCGATGACGAATCAGTACTGACCTTCTTTAAAGCAGGCCCAGCTGGTATTCGCACGACGCAAGCATTCAGTCAGGCAACCCGCTGGCCTACTGTGGACGATGATCGTGAAACGGGTTGTATCCGTACACTGGAGCACGCCTACAGCACTGAAGGGGGTCTGGCCGTTCTGACGGGTAACATTGCCCTTGATGGCTGTGTGGTAAAAACGTCGGGTGTGGACGACAGTAATCTGGTTTTTGAAGGGCCTGCTCATATCTGTGAAAGTCAGGAAGATGCAGTCAGTGATATTCTGGAAGGACGGGTTAAATCCGGTGACGTTGTCATCGTCCGCTACGAAGGCCCTAAAGGTGGCCCGGGCATGCAGGAGATGTTGTACCCAACCAGCTACCTGAAATCCAAAGGTCTGGGCAAAGAATGTGCACTTCTGACAGATGGCCGTTTTTCTGGTGGTACTTCAGGCCTCTCCATTGGACATGCTTCTCCTGAAGCAGCTGCTGGCGGAAATATTGGTTTGGTGGAAAAGGGCGATATCGTTCGCATTGATATCCCTAACCGTACCATTGACGTGCAGTTATCCGATGAAGAGCTGGCTGAGCGTCGTACTCAAATGGAATCAAAAGGCAAAGCTGCCTGGAAGCCTATAAAAGAGCGTCCACGGAAAGTTTCTGCTGCACTGAAAGCGTATGCGGCAATGGTGACCAGTGCTGATAAAGGCGCTATTAGAGACGTTTCTCTTCTGGACTGATCATGATGCACGGAATGACAGGCTTTGAAAGCCTGTCATTCGCCCTCTGAAATGACTCCCACCTACTGCATTGATTGTTCGAAAACGAAAAGTTCAAATGCTTTGTATCGAAGGAACGCGTTTTCGAGCAGACCGCTATTTCTATTATTCTCACCCATTGTTTGAGGTACTGATCGTTTGCAACGACCAGTTGTCCTATCTCTTTGACCAGAGTCGTTGTAGGCCGTCAGTATCTGCGGGCTATTTGGTGGTCTTAGACCAGATTATTCTCCCGTATTCTCTTAGTTACCTCTCTTTTGTTAGAATGGATTTATTTAAGTAACTACAAAGGGCGATAAATGATAGCGATCGAAATGTGTGCTGGTGCAGGAGGTCAGGCGCTGGGGTTACATGAAGCAGGCTTTCAACATGCGGCACTTATTGAAATCGATCATCATGCGTGTGAAACCTTACGACTGAACAATAGGCAGCTCAGCCTTGGCTGGGGTGATATTATCGAAGCTGATCTAAAGGAGTTCGCCAAGTCATCGGCTGATTTTGCTGGCCGTGTTGATCTTGTTGCCGGTGGAGTTCCTTGCCCTCCCTTTAGCAAAGCTGGTCAGCAACTAGGACATGAGGATGAGCGCGACCTATTTCCCACTGCTATACAAGTCGTAAAGAAGGTAAAGCCAAGAGCAGTAATGCTTGAGAATGTCCCCGGACTCTTTGAAGAAAAATTCCGCTGGTATCGAGACAAGATATCTGCCGAACTTGCCGCTATGGGGTACAAAAGCGAGTGGAAGTTGCACCAAGCCAGTGATTACGGCGTGCCACAGCTCAGGCCTAGGGTTATTTTGGTTGCAATGCCTCAAGAGGACTTCCAGCATTTTACTTGGCCGAAACCAATAACGGACACCGCAACTGTTGGTGATGTTCTATATGACCTGATATCAGAGGGCGGCTGGGAAGGTGCAGACACATGGCGAGAAAAAGCCAACAGGATTGCCCCTACTTTAGTCGGTGGTTCTAAAAAGCATGGCGGGCCTGACCTCGGGCCTACTCGGGCTAAACGCCAATGGCGTGAGCTGGGCGTCAATGCCCACCGGTTGGCTAATGATGACGAGATTCCGGGAGAAGGCTTCAAGGGAGCCATGAAGCGTGATGGCTCTATTCAAGAAGGTTGTGAAAATATGCCACTCCTGAATGTTAGGATGACCGCAAGGATACAAGGCTTTCCCGATGACTGGAGCTTCTACGGCAGCAAAACTCATGCATATCGCCAAGTAGGAAATGCCTTTCCTCCCCCTGTTGCTAAGGCTATTGGGTTGCAGATTATCAAAGCATTACGTGCTGAGTCCAAGGAATTTGCTGCATGAGCATACTATCTGAAGAAAGAGCTGCTTTTCACCGTTACCTAATCGAAAACGAAATTCTTACACACGCTCCCTTTTCCAAGTTTGATGCTAGCTATAT
This sequence comes from Endozoicomonas sp., assembly GCF_051008435.1. Classification (GTDB taxonomy): domain Bacteria; phylum Pseudomonadota; class Gammaproteobacteria; order Pseudomonadales; family Endozoicomonadaceae; genus Endozoicomonas_A. The sequence continues at coordinate 15,356 of NZ_JBPCXO010000470.1, forward strand.
ATGTAGCAATGCTGACAACGGCCAGAAGCATAGCGTTCTGGTTGCAAACCTTTTGGCCGCCAAGATTGCCAAAAAAGCAGGCGTGACACTTGTAGAGCGCAAAAAGAAAGACGGCCAGACGCTCGGGAATGAGTTTGAGGAAGCTTGTACTTTATATCTGCAAAAAACTTTCCTGAAGCTGAGCAGCCTTAGGCCAGGGAGCTGGGAAGTTCAGAAGATCAATAGCAGGAAGCAATCTGTACTCGGTAGATATGAGCAATACACACACCTTGCAGAACTGGGCCGCTTAGCTTCTGAATATTCAGAGCTGCGTAACTTCTTGGGCGACGGTTACACAGTTGCTCCTGATGTAATCATCGCTCGGGCTCCTGAATGTGACGAAGTAATAAATAAAGAGATAGATATTGTTGATAGCGACTCTTGTCACCAAGCAATGCTCAGGGCTGTAAACCATAAGAACGATATTGCTCAAATTCTTCATGCAAGCGTATCTTGCAAGTTCACTATGAGGTCAGACAGATCACAGAATACTAGAACAGAAGCATTGAACCTTATAAGAGCTAGAAAAGGGCGCTCTCCACATATTGTATCCCTAACCTCTGAACCTACGGCCAGCAGGATTGCTTCTCTTGCTCTTGGTACTGGTGATCTGGATTGTGTTTATCATTTTGCTTTATATGAGCTGCGCGAGGCTCTGGTTGAGCTTGAAGCGGATGATGCCCTTGACCTGCTGGAGTCCATGGTTGATGGGAAAAGACTGAAAGATATCAGTGACCTGCCCCTTGATTTGGCTGTATAACAAACAAAAACCATGATTACTCTTTTTGGAATACCTAATTGCGAGCAGTCGCTGGTGCCATAGGCAGGGAAGAGAGTAGTGAAACTGAGTATATTTTAATTTTCGTAGGTCGTATTTCGGGGCTTTTAATAAGTAGCAGAGCTGTGGCAGAAGATTAAAAATGCACTAAGTATTCCGGGGTTAGAAAATCAACACATCAGCCAGTAATTTCATTGCCATTAACATGAGAAAAATACCGAGCATCTGATTTGTTTGTTTGAGCTGCTTACACAACAGCTGTTTTATGACGTGCTGTGTCGCAAGCAGAACAACCAGTGTATACCAGATGAAATCACACAACATCCTGGCTAATGGCATGATGATGCGCTCAGCCAGAGAAGTCTTATCATGGATAAACTGGCTGAAAATGCTCAAATAAAAGAAGGCTGTTTTTGGGTTTAAAGTAGCGGAAAGAAAGCCTTCTTTGACCGACTGGCCCATTGGAATAAGCTGGCTTTGCTCCGCTGTTTCAAAGTGGTACCCGGACTTCCTGAAAGTTTGTATACCCAGCCAGAGAATATACAGCGTACAAATCAGGCTAAGTCCTTGATACAGGACTTTCGATCCCACTATTAACACTGATAGACCCAGAGCCGTAGCAAAAGCATAGGTCAGAATGCCAATAGAGTGGGCCGCTACACAAAGCAAGCCCTGTGTTCTTGAACCTTGAATCGTATTTCTAAGAATAACGGCGGTACTAAATCCGGGCGACACTGTTGCGGCGATACAGATGCTCAGGAAGGTCAGCCAGTCAGACAGGCCCATCAGGTTTGTCCAGGGTCACATCATCAAAATTCTCAATGCGACAAGAATCAGCAAGCCACCACACAATCGACTAACCAGTGTCGCTCTTTTTCTCAGTGCAGGGAGAATGCTGGAGTGTCCTGCTACTCCCGCAATCAGGCAGTACCATAAACCATCACACAGGGTAGCCATAAGGGCCATTAGCAGCTGAGTGGTCAGAGTAGTTTCCGGTGTAACGAACTGACTGAACAGAGCCAGAAAAAAGACGGCAATCTTGGGGTTGAGAAAAGAGATTAGAAAACCGTCAAGGGCTGCCTGACGACGAGACAGGGATGACGAGTGTTCCTTTGATACGTCACCAATGAATGTGCCACTGGAACGGATAGCCTTGTAACCCAGCCAGGACAGATAAGCGGCACCCAGCCAGGTCATCAGCTTAAACAACCAGGGTGTTTGGGTGATAACTACAGCCATACCAGCGGCTACCAGAAAAGCATAGATGCCAATGCCGACAGCATGGGTTATAGCAGTAATGAGTCCATGGTTTCTAGAACCTTGAAGTGTACTTTTCATGACAGCTGCCAGGCTGGGGCCAGGTGATATTGCCCCAAGGATGCAAACTGCCAAAAGCGATAACCAGGACGATGCGCTCATAAATCCGACTTCATATAAAAAAGCTGTGCAGTATAGGAGATCAGAGGTTACTCAGGAAGAGTATCAAGATCAGACCCGGGCAGATGGTCCTGATATACCAGGGCCAAATTTTCCAGAACAGGCTTTTCTGGATTTCAGGAAAACCCTGGCTCAACTCCTTGAGCAAGCGATTCTGTCGCATTACCCAACTGCCATAAATAGCAATCATGAAGCAAAGAACCGGTTGCAGGTACTGTGTGGCCAGCTTAACCGCCAAACCCAGAAGCGTTTCCAGGTGATAAATGATTAAAACCGAGATGCAGGCTGAAATCACAGTAATGCACCAACTGGCTCGATGACGGCTGAAAGAAATTTTCTCCACCAAACACGCTACCGTAGGCTCTATCAGGGAGATAGAGGAGGTCAGGGCCGCTATAACCAGTAATATGAAGAAAGCCATGGCAACCAGTTGCCCCAGCATCCCCAGTTGGTTAAACAGTGTTGGCAAGACGTTAAACACCAGAGTGTCTGCACTGTGGAGTTGCCCGTCCGGTGAATAGATCTCTATCCCCTGCTGCATAGCTGCGTACATGCAGGGAATAATCAGCATGCCGGCCATAAAAGCCACTGAGCTATCAACCAGGGCTACCTGGAAGGCAGTCAGAGGAAGGTTGGCCTTTTTATTCAGGTAAGATCCATAAACCATCATACAGCCAACGCCCAGGGACATAGAGAAGAAGGACTGGCCCAGTGCTGATATCAGCAGTTTCTGATCGAACAGTTTGGAAAAGTCCGGAATCAGGTAGGTTTTCAGGCCTTCTATTCCACCGGGTCGGGTAAGGGCGAATACGATGAGCACGGAGAGAATAATAAACAGTGTCGGCATCAACCGGTTACACCAGCGCTCAATGCCATCTTTGACTCCGCCGGTGACAATTAATGTCGTCAGGGCCATGAAGATCAGAGTGACCAGAACCGTTGAATAAAAATTGAAGTCGGTCAACCAGCTGGCCACTTCATGGAAGCCACTTAACTCAAAAACCGGGGCCAGAGAAAAGCCCACGAACCAGCCTCCGACAATACTGTAGAAGCTGTATATTAGAGTCAGCGTTACCAGTCCCATGATACTGGTGAGCCAGCCAAGCCTGCTGACCCAGCGCCTGCTATCCAGTTGGGTCATGGCTGTGACAGAGTTCGACTGGCTATAACGTCCTATGGTGAGCTCTGCCACCAGTGTGGGGTAGGCAAGAATGAACGAAAAGCAGAGATAGACCAGAACAAAAGCTGCTCCGCCATTTTGTGCCGTTTGAGTTGGAAAGCTCCAGATGTTACCCACACCCACTGCGCAGCCGGCAGCAGCAATAATAAAGCCCAGTCTGCTACTGAACTGGCCTCGATGACTGGCAGTCGTCTGGATGCTGTTGCAGACTTCTGGCAAGGTGGGTCTCCTTTAATCAGACATTCCATTCAGGGACTATCAGTCCACCTACTTATTGTTGAAGGCAGTTTCTCCGTGGTCTGATGAGCAGGCTTGAACCGCTTTTATTGGGGTGGGAAACTGCTGGATCAGCAAACCTCAAAACTATAGCAGCGATTTTGAGGTTTGCTTTTGGTTTACGTCTACTTATTGGGGCGTATGAAGAGGAGCGGTTTGCCTTTTTCCAGCAGATAGGGGTAGGCAATGGTTTTGTTATCGTCTCCTATACCCACCTCATTGGGTGCCATATAGAAGTAAACCCATCCCGGCAGGCGGGCACTCAACTTCTGGTAAAAGACGTTCTCACTGATGCTTTTCATTCCTTCACCTTCGGTGATGGACAGTCTCGGGAATGAATCATCATCCATGGCCGAAAAGTACCAGGAGGGTTCTCCCGCCATACTGAAATAGGAAAACGGCGGAGCCCGGTCTACGGGTCTTGGAACCGGAACATACAGGCTCAAGACACAGTTCATGCGGGCAAAAGAGCAGTTAGCACCGGTCTGTTCAAGATACCACTGTTTGAAAGCCAGACCATTATGCTGATAAGGCGTTTTTACCGGTTTGTACTTGTAGTTCATGTCGTTCAGGATGGTCAGGGCTGAACGGGTGAGCATGACTTCAAGCGTATTCCGGGCTTCGATCTCATCCTTGGCCATGGCAACAGGCATCCAGGCAAACACCCGGTGATGGTCATAATGGCTTGCGCCAGGTACTGTCCATCCCCAGTAGAAGTGTTCAAAAGCGCCATAAGGTTTGACGTTGACACCCACTACACCACTGGCGGCACCGTAAGCTGGATGGGAGACATTACCCAGTTTGTAGTCCTGGAGTTTGCCTTCCTTGCCATAGGCTCCGGCAGGTAATTGCTGGTCGTGCACTTGTTTACGCATGCCACCAGAATAAGTCAGGTTTTTTGCCTTGGACCATTTCTCGTTATAGGCCCCTTTATGATTCTTGCCTGGCATGTTTAAGGCACAGCCTGCTATCAGCAATGCAGCGGCTGCTCCCAGCAGGTTTCGGAAAATCATATCCATACACTCCTGTGCGCGGTTTCGGATCTCTCGAACCATCGGCCCTGCTATAGAAGCCTTTATAGAAGTTGTTTGCTTGTCGCAAATGCTTCTAGTAAGTGGGGTTGTTTAGTACAATAGGTAATCACCAGCTGTGCTTTTTTGAGGGGAAAAATACAGCCTATATTGAATTTGAATCAAACCTGCCTGAATTTTGACCCGAGCGAATTGAATCATCGGGGCATTTTAGTGAGTGCTGACAGGGTTTGTAGCGAGTTCAATTATCTTCCGCAGATATAATTAGAGTGCTATTTCTTTTAAACACTCAGCAATGAATCATTCCCCTTATCGGGTAAAAAATGACCTGCCTGTACCTTTTTAAAGGTTCGGGAGCCATTCTGTGTCCATTATTTCGTTTTTGGGTAATTGAAACTAAGTTGATTATCTGAATATTCTCGAATCGATGAGCCTGTTCTGACAGGTTTTGGTGTAAAGCGTGAAGTATCGACCTTGGGTGATTTTATTTCCGGTACTGCTGCTGTTAATGGCTTGTGATTCCAGACAGGTGCCTGAAAAAAGGGACAAGCTGGATGAAAGCATAGTAGCGCAGATCCTGGATGCCAGAATCAGAGCCATTACTGCGGGAGAGGTGGAAAAAATAAAGGGTTTCTACTCTCCGGATGTGGATTTTAAAGTCACCAATGTCAAAGGCATTCAATTCAATCAGGACTATAAGGTAGTTGAACAGCAGGCAGAGCTGAATGCGACTTATGGTATTGAGTACCGGGAAGAAGTTCTGGAGCGCTTTATATTAATTACGGATGAATTTCAAAAAGCAATTGTTGAACAGCGTGCCCGTGAAACCTGGATTTATCGTGAACGATTTAATGATATAACCGTAGAAGCCATCACCCGAACGGAAATTAAACTGATTCATGGTGTGCCGCAAATTACCAAGGTCAATAAAGTGATTCTGAGTCGCAGTATTCTAAATGAAGATCGACGCACCAGTATGGCAACGTTGAGAAAGGCGGTAGGAATAGAGTGTTGTGGTCAATGAAGCTCATAGGGAGAGCTCCATTGATTTGTCTTTTCAGGCGAGAGTAGGAACAGGCAGACCGGCAAGGTTAAGACTCAGGCTCAATAATTCATCCCAGCTGTTGAGCTTTTCGAGTCCTTTGACGCCCTTGTCGATATGGCCGGTATGAATCAGCATTTGACGAAAAGCGCTTTCACTGTGGCGTCCAATACACTTTTCCAGCAGGCTTTTACGCTTCTTGAGAATAAAGGGTGACATCCCATGGGTTTTTGCTGCCTGTTCGTAAGCAGCATCAGATGGGACTCCACGGGATTTCAATCGACTGAGGTGACTGAGTAACCTGATTTCCCGGGCCAGTGCCCAAAGTACCACTGGGGGCTCAATACCTTCACTTTTCAATCCGCCCAGAACTCTGACGACCGATTTTGGATCACCATTCAATGCGGCATCAGCCAGCTGAAAAACGTCGTATCGGGCACTGTCTGAAACGGCTTCCCTGACGGTTTCAACCTCTATTTTTTTGCCATCAGCCAACAGCTTCAGCTTCTCTATTTCCTGGGAGGCCGCCAGCAGGTTCCCTTCAATACGCTCACAAAGCAGTGAAAGAGCATCCTGACTGGCTTCAAAGCCCTGATTTTTCAGGCGTCGGGCAATCCAGCCCGGCAGCTTGTCATGGTCAATGGGCCAGATGGGGATAAAGAGTCCTTCCTGCTCAAGCGCCTTGAACCATTTTGCTTTTTGACTGGCACTGTCAAGGCGGTCGGTAATGATCAGCAGCAAGTTGTCAGAAGAAGGGTGTTTCAGATATTCCTGAAGTGCTTTTCGACCAGAGTCGCCAGGCTTGCCGTTGGGCATCCTGACTTCCAGGATCTGTTTTTCTGCGAAGAGTGAGAGACTGTTGGCTGCTTCCAGAAAGTCGCCCCAGTCAAAACTGTTGTCGACATGATAAACATGTCGTTCCGTGAACCCCTGTTTTCTCGCCTGTTTCCGGATCTGGTCACAGCATTCCGAAACTTGCAAAGGTTCATCTCCACTGACTATGTAGACGGTGGAGAGTTGTCGTTTGAGCTGGGCACCGAGCTGGTCGGGTCTGATTTTCATTGTTCCGATTCAAGCGCCTCGCGTTCAGCTTCCCGGACTTTGAGAGCACGCTCTTCTTCCTGACGGAGGGCTTCCTCTGAGATGCCTGCCACTCTGCGGACAGTCGTCAGCAAGAGATCCTGACGGAGCTGATCAAAGATGATGTTTTCTTCGCTCTGGGCTGCGTTGGTCAGGTTTTTGTCCTGGAACATATAACGCTCATTGGACAACTCGATAGGACCAAAGAGTTTCAGGCCGTCACTGGTGCTAAGTTGGTAGGTCGCTTTCAGAGTCAGCAGACGTTCGTACTGTCCGGCGCTGGCCTGAGTTTCGTTACTGGTCGTCCGCTTCAGACTGACCAGTTGCAGATGGTAATGAGCATCGTCGGTCATCTCAATGCCATTAAAAGTCAGTGCTTTTTTCAAGTCCCTGATAAAGGGCAGGTCACTGCCTGAGACGGACAGCTGGGCAATCTCACTGGCAATATCAACCTTGCCTCTCAGTTGAAAGCCACAGGCTGTCAAAAGGCTGGTGATCAGTAGCAGGGGCAGAATGGCTCCTGTATGAAAGCGTCTTGTCATGATCTCTCCATATCGCGCTCAGCATTCTATCAGCTCAGGGCTGTTTTACTGTGACCAGGTACTGTGCCAGCGGTGGGACAGTGTTTCAGGGATCGGCATGCTAGCACGCCGATCCCTAAAGGTTAACACTGGAACGGCTGCCTGTGTATCGTTCCGTTCATGACTTTTAGGCTATGTAGCTTTGGATATCAGATCTCGTCCGGGTTGAAGGTCTTCTCCATTGGCAGGCGCATTCGAAGCCCCTTATGGACGATTCTTCGCATATCAATCTTGAACTGTTTTATCTGTTCATCCTTGTCTGCGGTATCCCGGATCAGATAGCCCCCGGCCTGGGCAAAGGCTTTTTTGCTGATTACTTCTTCCAGCTCAACATCTACCCCGCTCACACCGTAAACATTACTTTTAGTAGGTTCTATACCTTTCTGGGCCATTTCTTTTGCGTAGGTAACCGCTTCAGCGATGTCCTTGTTGAACCGCTCAATAAAGTTTTTGCTATCCAATTGGGGGCCTGTGACACAGAAATGCAGGGCTTCTGGATGGTTCAGTCCATTAAAGCGCCACTTCGGTTTCTTTTTGCCCATGTAGTCCTTTATATGATTAACCCTGAAAGTATTGGCTCTGGATTTGAAAGCCAGACACATGGTGTGTTCGCCCATGACATGCAGTTCGGGAAAACTCTGAATGGTTTCCACCATTTTGGCAGCGGTATCGTAGGTTTGCTGTGCCTTGAGCCTGTAACCTTTCTTTCCGTACTTCAGCATGGCTGCCCAGGGAGCTGCGAAGAGGCCTGTTGACATACTGCCTTCCAGATTTGCAACAGCCAGCATGCCACCTTTCCATTCGGTGTCGACAAATGCCAGGTAATCGGACAAGTCACGGTTTCGCATCAATAAAACCGAATTACTCTTCAGAGAGTAGCCGTACTTGTGAGTGTCAACGCTGACACTGGTGACACCGGGCAGTTGGAAATCAAACGGTTTGACATGGGGATACTTTTCCGGATCCAGCCAGGCCAGAATAAATCCACCCAGACAGGCGTCTACGTGAAGACCAATGTCGTATTCCCGGGCCAGGTCGCTCAATTCTGAAAGAGGGTCAATGGTTCCATAGGGGTAGTTGCCTGCTGAACCTACCAAGAGCACCGTTTTTTCAGGGTTGATCAGCCTTCTCACATCTTCCATATCTACGGTGTATGAGGACTCTTCAGTCTCCTCATGAATCTGGGCCACTTTGACGACCAGATCCACAGGGCCTCGTTTGAATGCCGGGTGTGCCGTAGAAGGAATAATGATCTCCGGATTCCTTATGCCCATGGCAACAGCCCGGTCTCTATAAGCCTTCAGGGCGGACTTGATACTCATTGAGCCGCCACTGGTGATGACACCATCGGGTTTACCAAGTCCTTCATCCTGAATGCTGTTTCCGCCCAGAGCTTCCAGCATCATGTTGACCACATTGCTCTCAAAATACATGGCGCTGGGGCTAAGGTCTTTTTGAATAGCATTGGCGTGGGAGAACATGCCAAAGATCTCATTCAGGAAGTCATAATTGGCATGATCGCCACTGTAGACTGAGCCAGACACAGTCCCTTCTTCCCAGAGACCATCTTCATATTTCTTAAAACCGTAAGCGATATTTCTGATTTTCCAGAGAGGCTCCGGTTCTTCAGGAATTTCTTTATAGACCGGTGCGTAATGAGTCATTTCCGGGTATAGCCAGTGTCGTATATAGAGCCATTTCGCATAACCCCAGAGATACATGGGGCCACTTTCCTTGATTTTATGATCATCAACCTTGGCATCTCTGAATTCCAGGACAACATCCAGCATTTTTCGGAGGTTTTTATTATTGGCGAGAAATTTTTCCATTTCATCAATAGTGGCTTCCTTGGTAGCCAACGTTTCCCGGTTCAGAATATGGACGGCCAGCTGCTCTGGCTGATCCGTTTTGTCTGGCTTGAAGTGGAATACGACGGAACTGATGGTTGAGCACCTGGAGCGAGGTTTAATGCCATTAATACGACAATGTTTCTCACCTTTCCAGATCACTGGCTTCTGGAAATTAATGTCTGAATAGGACACTGAGGACAATGTGGCATTGAAAACGGGAAAGGTTTTGGAATGATAGTCTCCATGCCCATTAATGACTTTTACAAGAGGAGTACCGCTGTCGCTTCCCTGGCAGTTTTCCTTTGAACAGTGCTGGCTTTCCGCTGCGGCGATGAGAGGTTCAATAGAGAAGGGGTCTTCTTCATCGGATGCTTCATGAATGATGGAAGGCACCAGGTAAATATTCAATGTGCCTTTGCCCGGGACTCCGTCCGCTTCAGAACGGAAGAAAGTTGAGCCGTAGCCCTCATCATTCACGGGCCAGGAGAAATCCAGCTTTCGGTCCTGCGTAGGCAGTGTATGGAGTGTCAGGCTGGGAAAATTTTCCTGTTCAACAGGAATAAGGTTGAGTGAGCTGGAAAACTGGCTCTCATTGGGCAGTGAGAGGACTGTGGCCTGACTGATGCCGGACAGGAGCATCAGGCTGGTCAGTGTCAGTATTTTAGGTAGCGATAATACGCTGCAAAAAAGTTTTGGCGTTGATTTGGGGACCATACTCGACAATAGATGATTGATGGTCGGAGGAGGACTGGCGTCTGGCATAGTGTTGCCTGCATTTAATAGACAGAAGCTAGATAGACTAGGCAATGAAATGCAGGGCTTTCGTTTTGCTTACAAACCAATAAGTAATAATAATCCCGTTGCTTTTATTCGTTTCTAACTACGCAGGGAAACGGTTTCCAGGTTTGTGATGACCAAAGCCGTATTCTCGTAGTAATAAGCCGCTTCATTGATAAAAATGGGGTAACCGGATTTACCTTCATAATTTGTCACGGTGCCATCCCTATTTTGAAGCATTGCCATACCGGGTTTCAGCTCCTGAAAGTCTTTGTCCTGAAGAGAGTGGTGAACCATGGCCGTTAGCTCTCCCTCATCGTCTCTGGGGTACAGAATTCGATCTGTTACCTTAAAAATTTCGACGGATTCTGGCAGAGCAGTGTTCTGCTCCTCCTGTGGCATTAAAGCAAAGTCAATCAGGTGCTTGATCACCGCTTCGGTTTCAGCAAACTGATCGTGACGTAAAACCCCGTTGGGCAGTGGACCTACTTCAATGGCCAGTGCGTAATCTGAAAGACTGTTCAAGGTACAGCTAAGCTGATTATCCCTGTCACTCATGATTATTTTTACAGCTGGCATATGTTGCTGCACGAAGGCGGCTGCCTGAAGGTTAAAAGCGGCGTGGTCTCTGACCAGCAGAGTCATCCCCATATTGGTGGTCGTGCTATGCAAATCAATAATAAAGCGTTCATTGTTGGGCTTGGGGCCCAGAATACGATTGATTTCCCGGGCACGGCGATGTTCATAGATCGAATCATCATGGCCATTGAGAATATCGTCGGTGAAGGATCGATTAAGGTCTGCATCAATAAAGCGTCTGACTTCTTTATAGGCTGCAGTATTGGCCAGCAGATAGTCTACGGGTATGGCGCTCTGGCTGAAGCTTCCGTCCTGTTCCAGTTTCCTGATCAGGTAAGGCCCAATCAATTCATTGCCATGGGTGCCACCCACGATGGTGATTTTTTTAATCATACGCAGACCTTTATTGTACTGGTACCAAGACTAAACCTGGCTTGGGATTTCTACAACTCCGGCCATAAGTGAGGCTTAGATCAAATATTAATACCCAAAATGCTTGGTGTGTGTTGACAACAGTTTAGGGTGGTGGTAAAAAACATGTGTCGTATTTAGGAGTGACGACAAAAACAATAAATTAAAGGAATTAATTATGTCTTTGAATATTAGTACTCTGAATAAAATAAAAAAATCTGAACTTAAAATGACTAAGTTCAATCTCAATGAGATGATTACCTGCCAAATTGCCCTCTGTGGTATTATGGCATAAATCAGCAATGATCGACTGAAAAAAAACGTCACCATCAGGGGATGATTTTTTTTACGATAAATAATTGATTTAAAATTATTAAGCTTATCACTAAAGTATATCTGCCTTCTTAAGGATAATCCTCTTTTGTGGATTGCTCTTTCTTTGCTGAATATATGAGTCAAAAGTATTTTTGACAAAGTGGTAGGCTTTTATGTTGATTTATAGCTAAGTAAGCCTACATATGATTGATACTCAGCCAGATCATAACGTCTCTATTAACTACGATCAATTAGTAGTTCTTGAGCCTAATACAAAAATGGATTATAAAATAATTAATCCCCTTGAAACTTTAGAAGAAAAATGGACTTACATAAACAGTTCAATTAATTGGACTTGGTTATATGAATCATTGACGGTTGAAGAGAAAAACGCTGCATTTCAGCCGTTAGTTGATTGTGAGACTGCTGACGAAATCTTTAAGCAGTATAAGCGCTATTTATATATGCTCTGTAAATATGACGATATTTACTTCTCCCCCACAATTGCTATGGATATTGCATGGCATGCTCATATTCTTGACTCTCAGGCATATTTTCGAGACTGTCACGCATTGTTTGGACGATATCAACATCATTTTCCATATTTTGGCGCAAGAGGTGAAGGTGATAGAAGTAATCTTTTAGAAGCTTTTGAAAATACAAGAAAAATTTATCAATTCGAATTCGATGAGATTTTGGATTGAAAAATGAATAATCATTATAAATTTTTTGCATTTTCATCATTTCGAGAAGTAGCAGTTAATTTCACGAAAATTATTTTTGCATGGTGGGTAATTACTATCTCAAGCATAAGTGAGTTATCGAGATTGATGACCATAAGCTTGACAATACTTATCCTTTTAACTCCGATTTTAGCGCCTTTAAGCTCAAGATTTTTATTAAATAGAGCCTTGTCAGTAGCCTGTTTTATTGTGGCGGTTGGGTATGCTGGATATGGGATTTCAGCATATTTGTATCAGGAGGTAAATAGTCCATTTCTTTTAGCAAGCATAGTTTTGGCTGCTTCTGGAATGGCAATAGTCTTACCTCTCTCGAATGCGGTTTTAGCTTCATTAGAAAACATAGATGCATCCAGTGCAGTTAGAACAAGTAGAAGTATAAGCTCTGGGCTTTCTATTGTCGCCCCCATTGCGGCTGGTGTTCTATTGACAATATCAATTGATATTGGGATGGCTCTGGCTTGTTTTTTTATGTTAATAGCCTCAATATTTGCTTTAAGTTTAAAAATCAAAGGAGGTGCCCCCAGTCCAAAAAGAAATATAAAGTTTAGTAGCATTTATAAAGAATGGGGAAGGCAGCAAAAAAACAGCTTTAGAATCAAGTGGGAAATAGCAACTGAAAGAGGCTATTTAATAATCGCTTGCGCAGTGCAGTTTATACTCGCAGGTATGCTTTCAATAGTTATACCATTTGAAATAAAAGATACATATAAGGCGACAGGGTTTGAGTTAGGCTTGTCTGAGGCATTAGTTGCGGGGGGGATGTTTCTTTCTGCTACATGGCTGCTACCAAAAATAAATAAGTGGATTTCAAAGTACTATATCAGCAGCTTAGGTCTTATGATTGGATCATTAGGTTTACTTGTTTGTTCAATCTCAAACGTCATTTATATATTTTACATCGGACTCTTCTTGTTTGGGCTAGGGTTTAGTATTTATGGTATGAATGGAGTTGCACACAGGTTAAAAGCATTCCCAAAAAATCTTAGAGTATCTCTCTCCGCTTTTGATATTACAGCCTCTAGATTGGCAATGCTCTTTGGTTTAATTATTGCACCAATACTTATAGATTTCTTTGGTAGTAATATGGTGGTGGGTTTCTATAGTACTGTTTCCATACTATTGTCTTTTTTATTATTGAGAGTTACAGGTTGGAAAGACCTAATGGAATCAACAAATGAAGAGCTTGATGAATACTACGGAAAACTAATACCAAACATTAAATAGGAGTCGAAAGCTTCAATCTTCTGGTAACTGCTCAAAAAGTGTAGGCGAAATAGCACTTTTTCAGATAGCCCTTCTTGAATTTACTGGACTGTAGCTGACTGACCTGCAAAATCGCCTACGAATTTTGAGCAGTTACATCTTCTGTGTATCCGATTTAGGGGGGTATTGATTTAGCCAGCTTGTTTGCAACGTTAATGGCACTCTCAGGACTTGTTTAACGTATAATCAGTATACTCTCACTGTGTGCTGAACAACTATACTCTGGCAGCCTGATCCGGGAGTCATGTCAGCCAATGGCCACTCTTTCCAGCAGCCAAGTCAGGAATCTGCTCATCCCTTATGATACCTGGCGAGCCCGAGAGTCACTCAAGGTAGCCCTGGCGGTTCTGCTTTGTCTGGTGATTATTTTTAATTACCAGATCGAAAACGGTTTTATGGCGCTGTTGGTTATTACGGTCATCAATGCTGTTTTTCCCCATGATATGACCCGCATGATGCTGGAGCGTCTGGGAGGAGCTGCCTGTGGAACCCTGATTGGTTTTTTGCTGATTCAATTCACGGATCCTTTGGTACAGACCTGTCTGGTGGTGATTGGCCTCATTCTGCTGATCTGGCCCTACACTCTGGGGAAAATGCATTACGCTTCTGTTTTCGCGGCGCTGACTCTGGCCATTCTTTATCAGATGAATTTCACGGACAGCCAGCGAACCATTAGTTTTGGTCTGCACTGGGTGCTGTTAATTGCCATGGGGGGAGGCATTCTATGGCTGGTCAGTTCATTAATTCATCCTCAAAACGCTACCTGGGCGTTACGTCGACAGCTTGATCGTTTTCTGGTCGATTTATATAAACTGAGAAGTCGGCATCGGGTTGTTGTATTGCCATTGCTGGAAAGGTTGTTTTTGGCAGGTGGTCGATATCTTGAAGCCCGGGAACGAACTCAGTGTCGTAAGCTTTGTAGCATTATTCAGCCTCTGTCAGAGGAACTGAGTGAACTGAGACATCTGATTCCTCTGGTTAAGCAGGATACCCCTCCGGAGTATTGGCAGAGACTGCACTTATTTGCTGAAGCCGCAGAGCAGTTGCTCAGCAGGATCAATAATCCTTCTAAAAATTCTGAGAATGAAGTCAGTAATCTGGCTCAGCTGTATGAGCAGATGCAAGCGCATTTCTATCAGTTCTGGGAGCAATACAGTGCCAGCCAACTCAAAAGTCATTTAGTGCCAGTCGCCAGAGCTCAACGTTGTTGTTACGCCATTCTCAGGCATTGCCTGTACCTTTTTGAAACTCAGGACAGGCCGATAAGTATGCCCCCTGAGGATCAATCGGAAGCAGAAACTAAAAGTTTCCGCAGAGCCATCAAGATTACGGTCATTATGCTGGTGACAGCTCAGGTTTCTTTGCAGATGCATTGGCAGGGTGGGTTTCAGGCATTAATAGCGGCCACCGTAATGGCTATACAACCCAACGCCGGAGTGTTACTGAGTCGTATATCTCAACGTTTGGCAGGACTATTGACCGGGGCTGCAGTGGCTGTGGCTGTGACAATGTTGCTCAGTCATCTGACCAGTGTCTGGGTACTGATTGGTTGTTATTTTGTGGGAATTTACTTCGCCAACTATTACAGCCTGGGCAGTGATCGGTACAGTTATGGTGCATTGCAGGCCGGGGTCGCTCTGACTCTGACACTTTCTTATGGGAACTCCACTACGGATATCGACTTGCTGGTTATGACGGAACGTATTGCGGGACTGTTTGAAGGTTTTGCCATCGCCATGATTATTCTGATGCTTTTTCCAGACAGTCCCGGTCGACAGTACCGGTCAGCCCTGAAGAAACTGCAACAAAGGCTGCTACGAAGGTTGGAGCAGAAAGAGACCTCAGGCATGGAGGTATTGCACTTCAATCAGGATATTGCTTTTCTGCATCAGTTGGCATCGCAGTCAGATCAACTTTCTGCGATTACACGTCAGTTGCCCAGATACCAGCCTTTAACCGGAGTGGCCACCAGGTTGGTTCGAAATATCAGTGCTATGGAAAAGCACTTTCTTGATGTATCCGGGCAAAGCAGCATGAAACCTTTGGGTCAAAGCGTTTGCAGGGATTTTTCTACGATTTTCTCCCGCTGCTTTCAAAGTCAGGATTATCGGGAAGAGCTGTCCGCTCTCCATGACTTGAGAGGCCGTCTGGTGAACACACTTCGAGATCTGCAGGCGCCGGACGTCAGACTGAATCACTCTTCCACCAGTCTGAGCCATACTGTCTGTGCACTGCTGGCCTGTCGTGATGCCTGCCAGAATCTGATGACACTGCAACGCTATTATCAGAAATTATGACTACTCCCCAACGTTATGCTGCTGTAATCGTGAGTGTTCTTGTATTGGTTGCCGGATTTGTTCTGGTGACCAATCGTTATATTCCCAATACCGACTTTGCCACACTTCAGGCTTATACCGTGCCGGTATCCAGTCTGGTGGCAGGCAATATTACCGGTGTCAAAGTATCGGATAATCAGAGAGTGGCAGAAGGCGATCTGTTGTTTGGTATTGATCCTGAGCCGGTGAATATCAGTCTGACTCAGGCTCAGGAAGCCTATCAGGTCGCACATGAGCATTTTCAATCACTCAGTCGTCTGTTTCAGTCTCATGGCATCAGTCGTGATGATTTTCTTCAGGCCGGTAAAGCCTTATATCTCAGTGCCCGGGCCCTATCAGAAGTGCGCTATCAGCAAAAACATATTCTCACCCATGCCCCCGTTTCAGGTTATGTAACCAATCTTGAGGCTCGACCGGGTCAGTATGCAGAGACCGGCCAGAGAATCATGACACTGATTGATGACAGTGACTGGTGGATTTATTCCAACGTTAAAGAGAACAATCTGACCCGAGTCTATCCGGGGCAAAAGGTGCTGATCAGTCTGAATTCCTGTCCGGGTTTCGTGATTCTGGGGCAGGTTGCCACCATCGCCAGAGGAGTGGATACCGATGAGACAGGGCCCAGTGGTTTGGCCCAGGTGGAAAGAACCAGTAACTGGATTCGGCTGGCTCAACGCTTTCCTGTGAGAGTGACTTTTGATCGAACACAGTTGCCTGAAAGTTGCATGCTTTATAATGGAACCACCGCCATTACTACCATTCTGACGGTGGATAACGTTTTATCCAGAACCGTTGCCTCTGCGATTCAGCAGCTTAGAACCCACCTTCAATATTTGTACTAGCTGACAAACTCAAAGTCGGACTGGATTACGAACCGGGAAATAAAGTGTTAGGATGCTGCGAATGGACGACGCATTTTTACTAAATTATGGATAAAACAGTCCTGAGCTGTCTGAAAAACCACTGGCGAAAGAAAGGTTTCTTGATCGCTGCGGGCTAAGAACAAAACTCACAATAATAAAGTCGCCTTTCTACTGTATTTCAAGGATTTCGGCCATGGAGCAGGCAAGTCACACTCCGCCTACGAATAAGTTGTCTACCCGTCTTGCTTTGATGCTTGCCGCTTTGGTTGCCATTGGTCCCTTCGGGATTGATACCTATTTGCCTGCTATGCCCGCTATGGCCGCTTTTTATGATGTTTCCACGGCCAGTGTTCAGATGTCGATCAGCCTTTTCTTCGTCGGATTTGCCCTGGGTCAGGTCGTGGGTGGACCTGTTTCAGATCGGGTTGGGCGCAAACCTGTAGCTTTGGTTGGGTTGAGTATTTTTACTCTGACCAGCTTATTGATTATCTGGACGACCAGTGTCGAAGAACTGTTATTACTCCGGTTTATCCAGGCTCTGGGAGGAGGCGCTACGACTGTGATCTCTTCGGCTGCAGTTCGAGATCGTTATCATGGCAGGGATGTCGCCAAAATGTTGTCAATGGTGTCCATGATTATGTTGATGGCGCCTATGCTTGCACCCGGTATTGGAGCCATTGCCCTTAACTTTTTCTCCTGGCAGAGCATTTTTGCAGTCCTGACCGTTTATGGCGGACTGTTGCTGTTGATGGTGGTTTTTCAGTTGCCTGAGACCAATCCCAATCCAAAAGCTGACGGCCCTCTGGTCAAAGGTATTTTGCAAAAGTACGGAGAAGTTCTTGGTACTCCCAAAGCCATGGGGTTTGTACTGTGTACCGGCTTCTCACTGGGTTGTCTGTTTACCTTTCTGACGGGCTCTGCTTTCACTTACATTGAATATTTTGGGGTTTCGACCAACCTCTACCCTGTCTTGTTTGGTTCCAATGTACTGATTTATATGATGGTGAATCGCCTGAATATGAAGTTGTTGAATCGTTATGATCCGGTGCAGTTGATTCCAATAGGCATTGCCATTCAATTAACCTCCATGGTTGTTTTCAATCTGGTGTTGCACTTCTTCAATCCCGGACTGCCTTTCGTTTATCTGATGATTACCCTGACGATCAGTTCCATCGGTTTTATTGCGGCCAATTCAACCAGTTGCACTTTAAGGTATTTTCCTCACAGCAGTGGCACTGCCAATGCGGTCATTGGAACGCTTAATTTTGGTCTGGGTGGTGTTGTGGGAATCCTGATGTCTTTGATGCACGACGGCACACTGGTACCCATCGCCACCACCATGTTTCTGGTGAGCTTCTTGTCGCTGGTTTTCTTCATCTGGGGAATGAGAGCACCGGAACCAGAGATTCCGGGTCAGCCGTCGGATGTGCAAAGTGTTCCTTCAAACTCTGCTGATCGAGTCCGAGAGCCTGCCGACCTTTGATGCACGGAAGAGCCAGCGGTCCAGCTGCGACAAAGCTGTATCAGTTCCTTGATGCCCTGACCGATGTACTTTTGTCGATGCATAATGAAATAGAACTGTCGGCTCAAGTCTCTCTCGGGGATCAATAGTGGTGTCAGGCTGCCTCTTTTGAACGCTTCCTGAAGCGTTATTCTCGACAGACAACCAATGCCCAGGCCCGCTTCGACAGCACGCTTGATCGCCTCAGTGTGCTGTAACTCCATAACCACATTCAGATTTGGCAAAATGCCATGCATGGCGCGATCAAATGCCTGACGGGTACCTGAACCGGCTTCACGGAGAATCCAGCCAGCATTGAGAAGGTCTTGGTCTGTCAGCTGTGTTCTGTTCTCAAAGCTATGTCCCGGTGCACAAAAGACAACCAGCTCATCATCGCACCAGGGAATGACATTCAGATCATGGTGATGCAGCTCACCTTCAATCAGTCCAATATCCAGATCGAAGTTCAGCACCTTCTCGGTAATGGTCGCGGTGTTGGCCACTTCCAGATCGATGTGAGTGCCCGGCTTATCCCTCATCATTCTGGCAATAATATTGACTGCCAGATAGTTGCCTATGGATAAAGTGGCTCCCAACTTGATCTGGCCTACCAGAGTCTTGCTGGAAAGCTTTTGCTCAAGCTGCTGGGCTTTTTCCAACAGAGCTTCGGCTTCAGGGCGTATTTGGTGACCCATATCATTCAGCTGAAGTCTTTTGCCAATCCGGTCAAACAGCTGAGTATTGAACTGTTGTTCCAATTCTTTCAGTGCGCTGCTGGCTGCAGACTGCGACATTGCCAGCGTTTTTGCGGCGCGAGTTAGGTTTTGCTGGCGGGCCGCCTCCAGAAAAACCTCAAGCTGTCGGAGAGTGAATTTCATTGGCTTATCGATTTAGTCGAATAATCTTATAGGAATTATCTGTTTCACAAATATCGTACCCCTGACTAGGATAATCTGGAAGAAAAAATATTATGAATATATGAACTCTAACCCTGTTAATCCCTCTAACAGTGAAAGGGTTGGGCAGAAATATCGACCGTCAGGAGTGATACCTACCGTGAGCAAGCTTATCCGGGAGACAGTAACCAGCGTACACCACTGGAATGAAACCCTCTTCAGTTTTACCACCACGCGCAATCAGGGCCTGAGATTCAAGAACGGCCATTTCACCATGATCGGTCTGGAGATCGAGGACAAGCCTCTTCTGAGAGCCTACAGCATTGCCAGTGCCAACTATGAAGAGGAAATGGAGTTTTTCTCTATCAAAGTGCAGGACGGTCCTCTGACCCAGCACCTGCAAAAACTGGAAGTCGGTGATGATATTCTGGTGGGTACCAAGCCCGTGGGAACTCTGGTATCGGATAACCTGCTGCCCGGAAAGAACCTCTATTTACTCAGTACCGGTACCGGTCTGGCTCCCTTCATGAGCATCATCAAGGATTTTGAAATCTACGAGCAGTTCGACAACGTCGTGTTGACCCATGGTGTTCGTTATGTTTCTGAGCTGGCTTATCAGGATCGGATTGAGCATGAACTGCCTGATAATGAGTATTTTGGTGAACGGGTCAAAAATCAGCTGAAGTATTACCCCACCGTTACCCGGGAGCCATTCCGGAACGAAGGCCGGCTGACCGATCTGATGGAAAGCGGCAAACTGTTTGCTGACCTGAATCTGCCTGAGCCTAATCTGGAAGATGATCGTTTCATGCTCTGTGGCAGTCCGGCAATGCTCAAGGATCTGTGTCGAATTCTGGAAGAGAAAGGTTTTCAGGAAGCCCGTGGCGGGAATCCAGGACATTTCGTAGTTGAAAGAGCTTTTGTAGAGAAGTAATTCCTTTCCTTCAGTGAAAGGTATCGGGCCATTCCGATACCTTTCATTTACGGTCTGTTATGCCACAGACATCTTACCTTTAACTTTGCGATCTACTAAGACCAATGCTGTCAGAATCACAACGCCAATGACTGCACCAACCGATTTGGTCCACTCCGGGGACAACCCGAAACCAATGCTGGCCGTAAGAATATAAGACAGAGTGATACTGGTACCGGCAACGGCAGGCAGGCTCACAATCCAGTGGAAGGCACCACGATCAAACAGATACTTGGTCGCTAGCCAAAGCACACTGGTAGACAGCAGCATGTTGGAGAAGGCGAAGTATCTCCAGATCAGCGAGAAATCCACAAAAGTAATCAGGTAAGCGATACCCAGAATCGGAGTAGCCAGCAGGATACGGTTCCGCATGCTCTGGGGGATATTGAACGCATCGACAATGGTCAGACGCAGTGAGCGGAACGCAGTGTCGCCTGAAGTAATCGGGAAGACTGCCACAGCAATAATCGCCATGATACCGCCCATTACTCCGAGATAACTGGAAGCGACTTCATTGACGACCATGCCGGGACCACCCATATCCAGAATGGCTTTCAGTTCAGCATAACCGCCCGGGAATGCCGCAATACCGGCCAGAGCCCAGACACAAGCCACCAGACCTTCGGACATCATGGCACCGTAGTAAACCGGACGAACGTATTTTTCATTGGTCAGGCAGCGAGCCATGATAGGGGCCTGGGTCGAATGGAAACCACTGATGGCACCACAGGTAATGGTGACAAACAACAGAGGCCATACAGGCAGCCCGGCAGGGTTGGGAGTCAGAATCGCACTCTGATGTTCCAGATGACTGTGTGAGATGTAAGTAAACACATCACTGGCTACTGGCAGATGAGGCGCATCGATCAGCAGTGCAATGGCAATCAAAGTGGTCATGACAATCATCAGCAGACCGAAGAACGGGTACAGTCGGGTAATGATTTTGTCGATAGGCAGCAGGGTTGCCAGAAAGTAGTAGCCCAGAATCAACAGCACCCAGAAAGTATTGTTGGCGAAAATAGTGCCTTCAAAGTAGCTCAGGTTACTGAGCAGACCCGCTGGACTCATAATGAATACCACACCAACAAAGAACAGCAGCATGGCAGTAAACACCAGCATGATGCCCTTGAAGTAGACATTGAAGTATTTCCCGGCAATTTCTGGCAGGGATTTTCCGTCTTCCTTGATGCTCATGACACCTGAAAAGTAGTCATGAACGGCACCGCCAATAATGTTACCCAGAACAATCCAAACCAGAGCGATGGGGCCATAAAGAGCACCCAGGATAGGTCCAAAGATTGGGCCCACACCGGCAACGTTCAGAAACTGGATCAGGTAAGCCTTGACCGGGTGAATGGCAACATAGTCAACACCTTCGTCAAAACGTTTCTGGGGAGTTGCGGCGGTGGGGTCGATCCCCGCCTGCTTCTCGACAAAGGGACTATAGAATTTGTAACCCAGTATCAACAGGGTTATACAGACAAAAAATACGATCATGGAAGTGTGTACCTGTTGTTATCTTACAGCCTGTGTGGCCATGTTGGATTTTTATACTGCTTCCGCCCATCTGAGTTAGAAGAAACAGGGCCTTTGATCAGCGGTACATGTTGTATTTATTAACTCTGACTGGTGTTGCTTGTGTTCTGATCGAAAGGTACTTTGCCCTGTGAAATAACGATTGGAATTGTTGAGTTCTGTGGACAAGGCGGGCGAAGGATAAGTATTTAGTGCCTGTCCGAAAACCCACAAAAATCAAATGATGACAGTCCTCATTAAACGTGAGGCCAGATCATAAACCGGACCTTCACTGTTAAAGACTACATTTGCAGCGATTTCTGAGAGTATTCT
>NZ_JBPCXO010000471.1:0-1354 GCF_051008435.1 Endozoicomonas sp.
CCGGATTTGGCCATTTTTTATGATTCTTTTCGTTGAATAGCTCGCTATTCGCCTCAAATAATCATAAAAACTGTCTCAAACCGGACTTTTTCTCGCTACGGTCGGCTAAGTCCGACAGACTCCTAGTCCCAGATATTCCGGTCAGAGTTCCTTCACAGGTTAATTTGATAAGCAGTTGTACAATGTCTGCCTACTAACGCCATACTCCAGCGCAAGAGCTTTCTTTTGTTCTCCCCTATCAAGGCGCTCTTTAATCTCGTCAATTTGATGCCGGGTCAATTTCGGTTTTGCTCCAATTTGTTTTCCTTGTTTCCTGGCCGTAGCAATACCTTCTCTTTGGCGCTCACGAATCATGCTTCTTTCAAATTCAGCGAAGGCCCCCATCATCTGGAGCATCAGTTTGTGCATAGGGTTGCTGTCTCCGGAAAAGGTCAGATTCTCTTTATGGAACTGAATGCTAACGCCCTGCTTGGTCAGGTCCTCAACCAGTTCCTGTAGGTCTTTCAGGCTGCGTGCAAGGCGATCTATGGAGTGGACATGTAAGTGGTCACCTTTACGCAAATGGCGTAGGCAGGCTCTTAATTGAGGCCGGTTGGTGTCCTTGCCACTGCAATGGTCTTCAAAGCGGGTATCCAGTTCAACACCTTCCAGTTGGCGTGCAGTGTTTTGGTCAATACTGCTGACTCTGATGTATCCGACATTCTGGCCTTTCATACTGCTACTTCCTTTACTTCTTCTTCGTGTAAAAGAAAAACTAGATCTTGTTTTACATCGTGTCCAATTGATCGGATCAAAGGTTATTTGACACGTAAAATCAGTAGCTTAGAAGCAAGGCGATCGGTGTCCAGAAGGTACACTCAATTTTACAAGGTGGATGGTCAATTAAAGAGGCTCAAGACCTTTGGCCTCTAATGGTATAGTGAAATAAAATCTCATCAAGGACTGATGGCATGAATGATAAACACGCTCACTTTTTAGCTGAATACCTCATTGACCAGAATGCCACTCGTGCGGCTATTGCTGCTGGTTACAGTAAAAAGACAGCCAGAAGTCAGGGAAGTCGGCTGTTAACAAATGCTGACATTCAGATAGCGCTTCGTGAGCAGCTGGAACAGCTCAGTAGTGAACTCAAGATTACGGCAACTAACAAACGCAGAAAGCTTTGGTCGATTGCTCAGTTTTGCAGTGAGCTTATGGAAGCGGCTGATGGCGAATTAAAAATGAGAAACCCTAGGAGCCTGTCGGACTTAAGACTATTTCGGCCTAAATTCCAGAAAGAACGGCCCAATTATTCGATGAATTCGATTAAATAGGTCAACTATTCTCACGAATCCATCGAATAATTCGACTCGTT
>NZ_JBPCXO010000472.1:0-1228 GCF_051008435.1 Endozoicomonas sp.
ATCAAAAGCCACTATACGTCGTCGACGTTTGCCTGAAGATCAAGTGCTATGGCTTGTACTAGGCATGGCTCTATTTCGAAATGAGCCGATTGAAGAAGTCGCCAGACGACTCAACATCTGTTCAGAAGGCCTGGCTTCTGAGAGCCTCCTCGCCAAAAGTGGTATTTCATCCGCACGTCAGCGACTAGGGGCGGAGCCTTTACAGTGGTTGTTTCAACGGACGGGACAACACTGGGCTAGTGAACGGTTTGAACAGGATGACTGGTTAGGACTTCAAGTATTCGCTGTTGATGGCGCACAGTTTCGTACCCCCGATAACCCTGAGCTACGTGAACACTTTGGATCAGGAAATACCTCGACGAATCGACAAACTCCTTACCCTTTATTGCGCTGTGTTGCCTTGATGAATACTCACACTCACGTAGTGATGGACGCACAAGTCAGCCCTTTTCGGCGAGGAGAAGTTCCATTAGCGGAAGCCATGCTGGCAAAAATCCCCGATCACAGTGTCACCTTGTTTGATAAAGCATTTTGGAGTGCCAACCTGATGCATTCACTATCGAGTCAGGAAACGCATCGACATTGGCTCATCCCGAAGAAAACCGGCGTTGTTTACGAGGTAGTGGAACAGTATGGGGCAGGTGACCAGCTATGGCGTATGAAGGTGTCACCACAAGCCCGGAAGAAGAATCCAGGCTTGCCGGAATATTGGTATGCCAGGGCTGTCACCTACGGTGTTGAAGGTACAGAAAAAACGGTAGTCACTTCCTTACCTGCAGAGGTTTACCCTAAGGAAAGTGTTGCTCAGCTCTACCATCAACGATGGGAAATTGAGTTGAGCTTTCGCGACATGAAAACGTCAATGTTGAATAATGCCATGACCTTACGAAGCAAGAAGGTTGATCTGGTCTATCAGGAAGTATGGGGCCTGTTACTGGCCTACAATCTGGTACGCCGTGAAGCCAGTCATGCGGCAGCTGTTCATGGCCAGAGAGTAAAGGATATTCGGTTTAAAGCGGCCTTTCATTACATTGCAGCAAACCTGGTTGTCATGGCAGAGGCGAAACCGGAGTCGAAAACGGGGATGAGATTAAGAGAGTTAAGAAGTGGTATTAGTAGCTTGTTTTTAGTGAGAAAGCCGAGGCCAGGTAGGCCCCGGATTGTAAAGATGTCTAAAACCCGGTATCCAGTTAATCGCAATGCTGCACCGCTTAAGTGAACAGCATTG
>NZ_JBPCXO010000473.1:0-6590 GCF_051008435.1 Endozoicomonas sp.
GAGTTCGCTGACTTCTGTTTCAAGTGCTGAGGTTTTGGACGGCTTCATGGGTTGAGATTATGCCCGACTCGAATACACAAAGTTTTGATGCCTGTGTGTTGACTCCCTACGAATTCTGAGCAGTTATTAAAGAATATTAAATAAAAAACAGTTCACATTCAAAACGAACAAATCAAAGAATAACAATTAGACCCTGACTACCAAGTCATACTAGCCTATATTGAATTTATCTCTATAGACAACACTACTCACTTAATAATTAACAAAACAAACAATATATTTTCTTCAGCGCAGTTTATTAACGAATAAATAAACCTTATTTCTAATAAGCAACCATCAGGCTAGCGCCTCCTTATTAAGGTTAGTTAATATTCACTGGAGATTATATGATCACCCGATTTTTTTATTTAATCCTGACGTTTCTTTCTCTTCTTACGCCCTTCGCTACCGCCACAAACATAATCATTCATGGTGCAGGTATTGATGACAATGGCATCGCGCATATTACATTTGGCCAAGTAGTTTCGGGATCAAAAGAAACACGACAGATCACCCTTTGCCCCGTAATCGGTCAGACCCCTGTTTCAGTAACAGAGCCTTTCTTTCTTAATGAAGATGGGCAAACCACCATTAATGAATGCACACAGCTGATTCTTGAATTCAGACCCGGTGAAAACAGCTGTGATTACTGGTTGCATGAAGGACAACTGACCATTGCAGGGGGTACATCACAGGAACAGCAGATACAATTATCTGGAATAGGGGTGCGCCCCCCTGCCTGGCAAACCAAACAGGCCAGTTCCGGCTGGCGATATGGGGGCTCTCTCCAGCTGCCTGAAGCGCCTTATTCCTTATCTGCTACCAAAAATAATGAATACCTTGCCTGGGTCACCGGTAGCGATGCTGATACAACCAATGGCTATCAAGAGTACAGCCTGACTAATCAGGGCAATTTTGACTCGCTCACTTGCGTCATTGACACCAGTAATATTGACGACAATACGCAAGTTTTTTTAACAGCCAGAGGCTGGAGAGAAGGAGAAGGACTCGGCCGTATCACTGCCATCAGCTCAGGTAATGACTTTTTTGTCGGGGTGCAGAAAAATGGCTATGTTCTGACTCACCAACCCGGTAATTCTACCTGTACTTCAGCCTCTCCCGGCAACTCGACTCAAGATGACTTTGCCGATCTGTTCCGGTTACAGGGGTTTGGGGGTAGCCCAAGAATCTGTAGCATTCCCTGCCTTGGCCCCAATGCCTTTGATTGCTCCAGCTCAGTGGAATGCCGAAGCAGATGTTCTACCCGAACCTGTAACTTTGACTATCCCAGTAAAGGTGAAGGCATTGCCGTTTCATCCACACAGAATTGTCTTCTGGTAACCGATACCTTTAACAGTGAACTTAATACCCTAGTTTTTCAAAAGAATGACTCGTCCAATTTAGATAGAGAGCACTTCAGAGTCGAGGAAACACTGGATTACACCGAAAAAGACCTGGAATTGCTGGATGTTAACAACAGCAATTTTTCAGTCACCATTAATAAACGATCCAGTACAGCTACTGTATGTTCTGTCATGGAGGACGTAGAACAGAACCTATGCCAACCGGCCGACTGCAAAGAAGTATGCCATCCCTCTTTTCGCAATGCTTCCAGCGTAAAATTTCTGACCGATAGAGACAGGGAGTTTCTGGTCACCGACTTACTTGAGCAGAAACTCTATCTCTTCAGCCCTGCAGGAGAAGTCGTTGCAAGCTGGCCTGAAAATCCTCAGACAACGAACCTTTGTGGTTTATCTCAGGTAGTGCGCCACCCCAGTCGAGATGAATTAGCCCTGTTATATACAGGTTCCAGTGTCATTGTTTTATTAGAATGGAATGGTTCATCATTTTCAGAAAAGACTCGTTTCACCGCTGCTGAATTCACAGGCTTGAGTCAACCGATCAGCGCAGTCTTTCATAGAAACAGACAACGAAGAAAGTAACCTCCATGTGGCCATGCGCGAAAGTCGGCAAATAGCCCGCCTACAATACTCACCGGTTACCGAAGCTTTTTATCAAACCAGATTACCTGCAGGCCTGACTTCCTCAGAGCCTTTTATGCCGGGAGAAGCCAGTGGTACGTGCCTGACTCCCGCCCCAATTCGAACGTGCACTTTTGGTGACAGCCGTTTAAATAACAGCTATCCCTCATCTTCTTCTCTTTCAGCGGGTGCCATTGCCGACATCGTTGCTGGAGGAGTAACGCTCATCTTAACTCCCGTTATTATTCTTACAACGGCCTGCATACTGGTCAGTAGAAGCACCAGTAAAACAATTCAAACGGAAGGTATGGAAATGCAATCGAAGCTATAACAGCGCAGATGAGCCTGCAGGGACAAAGAAAGCCCTACAGGAATTCTTCATAAAGAAACCAGAGAACAGAGCGCCGCTGATGACTGACGGGGTTCAGTCATCTTCGTCCTGAAGCATCAGCCACTCCAATGCCTGTTCTTTTTCATCCAGAGAGAATGTTTCCGCTTCAACACCGGGAAACAGCATATCCGCCCACTCTACAGCATGGGTCAGCCACTTGTTTTCAGTCACAACCGCTTTTTTACTAACGGCTCTGACATGGGGCAGACCGAACTTGAGATCTTCCCAGAGTGCGGCCAGAGAAATACCTTCCCACTCCGCCAGCTCAACATAAACGGCAATTTTTTCATGTTGCTCGAACTTGGGCCTGATCGAGTCAATCAAAGGCACTATGTCGTCTTGCTCGATTTTACCTTTAACTTCAATACCCACCAGAAAATCAGCAGGCATAGGTAACAACTTGATCATAAGTCACTCCTGTTACCGTGAAAAACACTCTGCGACTTGATTGCTCATGTTGGAAGGACGCGCAAACTGTTTTCTTTCGCAATAGGCATCTATTCTGCCACCAACATTGACGGATCAATGTTACATTTGCTCATTGTTGTTGATATCTGCGCATCAGTACCAACAGATAGCTGCTGACTGCCAGCGCAGTGAGTCCCAGTAATACTTTCAGGACAATCTGGGGAACCAGCCAGATTGAAACACTTATACCCAGCCATAATACAGCCAGAGCCCGGTACCCTATTTTGGGAGAAAGAGCCCTGTCATGAAGGTACTCTCTCAAGACCGGACCAAACTTAGGGTGCCCAAGTAGCCACTCATTCAGTTTTGGGGAAGAGCGTACACTGAGCCACACCGCCATCAACAGAAACACCGTGGTTGGCATGAGCGGCAACAGGGCACCAATAATGCCAAGAATAATGCAAAGTATTGCTAACCCCTGATACAAACTTCGCAATAATGGATTTCTGACCAGCAGTGTGTCATCTTCTGTTGCTACCTGACCAGCCATAGGGGGTTCTTTACACTTATTCAAACGTGGCTTCCTGAATACTCTCTACATAATCCAGCTCTGCCAGTTTTCTCAGAACTTCGTAGTAATCCAGCTGATTGGTGTCACCGATTGCCAGGTATTCTCCAGTACGGCACTGGATTTTTCCCGGCGAATCACGGTACACAACCAGCGTTGGATCAATCGCCATGACCTGGTCAACGTATTCGATCTTGTCCGGAATGCAAAATTCATAGGACACAGATCTCATGTTGCCGCCAGAGCCACGCAGGCCATCCTTATTGAGTTCATTGAGATCAAACTGGATCTTGGCCATATCCCCCACTTTCCAACCCAGCGTGGAACAACCACCCAGCAACAAAGCCAGCAGGAGTAAAGAAGGGGCTTTCAACAACATAAGCAAAACCTTAAAAGATAACTTGCCTGACTATAGTAACTCTTTTTTCTGGCTCATGGCGGTTAATCACAAAAATGCTACCCAATATTGATTGCAAAGGGCTTAAGCAGCAACGTCCTTTCTAAAAAAG
Source organism: Endozoicomonas sp. (assembly GCF_051008435.1). Taxonomy (GTDB): domain Bacteria; phylum Pseudomonadota; class Gammaproteobacteria; order Pseudomonadales; family Endozoicomonadaceae; genus Endozoicomonas_A. Next base: position 3,898 of record NZ_JBPCXO010000473.1, read on the forward strand.
GACCATAGTCTATGGCATTAGCCACCACCGCTCCGAAGCTCGCAACCCCCAGTGTAAAAATAAAGAAGGGAGTGTAGAGCCGGATCCAGCGAATGTAATCCACCCTGGCCGCAACAAGCGCTGCGATGAAATAACCACTGGTTGGAAAAAATATATTGGAAATCCCGCCTGCAACATTTCCGGCTGGGATGGCTTCGATAATATCCATGGGACTAACAGGCGTCTGCTCAATCTGTTGATAAAAGCCCGGTACTACACTTTCCCGACCATTCGCCAGGGTTTCTCTTTCATACTGTCCGGCTGGAATAAACCCGCTGAGCACACCCACCAAAACAATGAAGAAGAGCAGGATGATGTAGATATCGGGAAACTCGAATCGCTTCTTTGCCTGACACGGCGATACTTCAAGGGTCGATGAATTCATAACAGTTACCTCTTGTTATTGTTCTTTCCGACTCGACGCCAGTTTTTTCTGACTTAAAGGTCAGTTTTTAAAGAGGTAAAGCAAGAAGTATGCACACTTGGCAGTGAGCAGAAAAAATTTAACTCAACAAAGGCCGCTCAAAATTCTATCTATATAGGACTTACGCATTGACAGCACGCTCTGAAATTTGATAACTGCCGAAAATGACTATCTTTTCAGGGACGAAAGTGAAAAGTACTACTCGCCCAACAACTGCACAATGCAAGCTTCCAAAATACATGGGATTTCTGATCAGTGAACCAAAATCGCCAACATGCACAAGACTGGAAGAAGTGACGGGCATTTCTCACGGGCATTTCTCACGATAGCGTTAATCGCTTTCTCAACCGCGAAGACTATCAACCAAAAGACATGTTTGACGAGGCCGCTCAAGCCCTATAGCCATTCAGTGGCTCTCGTCAGCCACTTCTGGTCTGGTAAAAACCATCGGACGGTCAAGGGGATTAACCTCGTCACCCTGCATTACACCGGCATTACTGGTCGCCATACGCCCTTGAATTACAGGGTATGCGACAAGTCTGAAGACAAGACTAAAAACGACTATTTTCGTGAAATGTTGATTGAAGTGCTGCCATGGGGATTGAAGCCAGCCTTTGTCACCGATGATTCCTGGTACAGCTGCGTCAAGAACCTGAAGGCGATTAAAAACCATTAGACTGGGTTCATGTTTACCGTTGAGAAAAACAGGACAGTATCACTGGAAAAAGGTCAATGGCAGCAGGTTCAAACCCTTGAGATACCAGATGATGGTCTGGATGTCTGGCTCAAAGATTTTGGTAATGTCAGGTTGTTCAGGACGACGCTAAAAGACCCGTGTCTCCACTACGTGGTTTACTTGCCAGAAGAGGCACCTTTTCAACGCATTCAACGCATTCAACGCATTCAACGCATTCAACGCAATGACTTCGTCCAGATTCATGATCAGCACTGGCAGATTGAACCGTTTCACAGAGCGATCAAGCAAGTGTGCCATATCGAGCATTTTCAAGTGCGTAATGAGAAGCCCGTGAGAAATCACCTATTTGCCAGTATTCTGAGTTTCGTTTATCTCCAGAAGATGCAGATAGCGCAAGAGTTTACGAATATTTATCAGCATCATCGGAAGCTGTTTAAGAGGGTGGTTGGCACTTTCATTGAGGTTTTTGCAAAGGGCAAAGATTATCTGTTACTAAAATTTGCAGGTGCCATCAATGCGTAAGTTCTATACCTCCACCTTTTGGGAGAGGGAGTTGTTTATTGAATCACTTAGTTTTGCAGCTTCCGCCGGAATGGGTATTGCCGCAGCAAAAGCAGGGGCGGCAGCTTTAGGCTTTCTGGTCGTTGCTACGCCGGTCGGATGGGTCGGGTTGATTGTCGGTGGACTGACTGTTGCAGCTGGCGGTGCTATTGCGACTACAACAATGAATAATGCAATTAAAAACAATGGTGGCGAGTGGTACGACAACCTTATGAAGGTGCTTAATTAACCATGAGTTTATTCTCTACACTGCTGGCTATTTCTACTGCCGTGATGATGATTGCCTGGTGTTTTTTTGTTTTGTTCGGGCAAGTAACCGTCAAAAAACTTAGAAAAAACATAGAGACAAAGGACGAACTCGGAGTAGAGTTTATGAGCGGACTGGATATCCTTAATGCTGCTGGCGCACTCTCAACACCAAAAGCCCTGAACAAGAAGCTGGAATCCAGCCAACTCTCCTTTCTGCATGCAAACTCTGAGCTTTTGTATAAACACACTACTCGCCTGGACAGGATTCTGGCGCGAATACTCTTTATGTTGTTTTATGGATCAGCAACAGCAATGATTGGTCTGGTGATAGCTGAATCATTAGGCTTGTTTTCACAGTAAGATACATAAAGCACTACTTATGTAGTGCTTTTCTTTATACTGCCATGTTTTTCTTCAGCGCATTAAGCGTTACCACAACAAAAAACAGCGTAGAAATACCCAGCGAACCTGGTATTAAGTAAAACAGCCAGTCGATGTGCTTCAGCACACCGAAAGCCGAATGAGTAGCCGCTTCAATTTTTCCGTTAAGCGCCAACGACCAGGAAAGAGTCTTGTAGGTGGCTAACGCCAGCAACAGAGCAACTTTTTGTTCCGTTGGACTTTATGGGGGGCTCCCAATTTCTTTTCGACGGTAGAGGGCATAGTTAGCAAGGAGTGCAATATGACAATAAAGAAAGGCACTGAAAGATAGACAGCCCCCGG
>NZ_JBPCXO010000474.1:0-17741 GCF_051008435.1 Endozoicomonas sp.
TATATTCAGAATCAAGAAAGGCCGGAGAAGTGACAGCCCTCTACGGGCTGTTTGCTATCCATCTCCATCCAAACGACAAAGCTACGCAATGCCGCTATGGATGGAGAATTCCGCAAAACCCGTTAAACTAAAAAAAGCGGGCTATGCCCGCCTCACTCAACTCACTTGAGATTGTTCTACTGAGCGCCCTCTTCCTTGCCACTGCATGAAGAGAAGCACCGATACCAGCGCTATTCCAACAAAACCTAAACCCGCTGGATTAAAGAGCAGCACTGGCAAACTGATGACCGCCAATCCTCTCTCTAATAATGTAAGACCCTTAATCAGATACCCTTCAATAGCCACAGCCATGGCAATGATGATGGCAATAGTCTGAGCAACTGCCATTAGCAATCCTGCAAAATCACCTTCGGTATTAATCAGACCGGTATAAGCCATCATGATAGGAATCAGGAACAAGCCAGCAGCCAGTTTGAAGGCCTCAACGGATGATTTCATCGGGCTGGCATTCGCAACACCGGCACCAGCAAATGCAGCCAGAGCAATAGGCGGCGTAACATTAGAGGTCTGGGACAACCAGAAAACAATCAAATGAGAAGTAAGCAGCGGCAATCCAAAATCACCCAACAGCGGCACAGCCATCACAGCAAGCACTATATAGGCGGCAGTAACGGGCAACCCCATTCCCAACACCAAAGCCACAAGACTGATCAGAATCAGAGCAGTAAACAGGTAACCACCCGAGAGTGCCATGACAAACTGAGTGAACTGCAAGCCAATACCTGTCTGACCCACCACACCAACAATGATACCCGCCGCCGCACAAGCGACAGAAATAGGCAATGCCAGCAACGCACCCGACTTAAGCCCTTCAATAATCTTTTTGATTCCTACACGACTATGCTTTCTTAGTGCAGCGGTCAGCAATATAGCGGCACAACCCGCCACTCCAACTAACAGTGGTGAGTATCCCATCATCAGCAGAGCCGTAATTAACACCAAAGGAATAAGGAAGTGAGCCCCCTGCTTCATGACACTCCAGACAGCTTCGGTCCGGCTTACGGTAGGCAGCTCCAACTTGCAGGCCATGATATGAACGTATAAGAGCGTACAAAAGAAATAGAGCAACGCTGGAGCAATCGACGCAATCATAATCTCGCTGTAAGGGACACCGGTAAACTGCGCCATAACAAACGCACCGGCCCCCATAATAGGCGGCATGATTTGCCCACCGGTAGAAGCAGCGGCTTCTATGCCTGCAGCCTGTTCCGGTTTATAGCCCAGCTTTTTCATCATGGGTATGGTGATTGAGCCAGTGGTCACCGTATTGGCAATAGCAGAGCCGGAAATAGAACCCAAACCCGCAGACGCAATAACCGCAGCTTTAGCAGGCCCACCCCGGTATTTACCCGCAACAGCAAAAGCCAGATCAATAAAGAACTTACCCGCACCGGTCACTTCCAGGAAAGCTCCGAAGAGCACAAAGATGAATACGGTTGTGGCTGCAATACCCAAAGCAGAACCAAACACTCCATTACTGGAGAAAATCTGAAACTGAACCAGCTCCTGAATACTGTAACTCTTGGTGGCCAGCGCCCCCGGAAGCAGATCTCCAAAGCCGCTGTAAGCCAGAAACAACAGCGCAATCAGCACCATTACCCAACCTACCGCTCGACGACAGGCCTCCAGCATCAAAACCACATAAGCCACACCGGCGTACAGGTCATAGTCAGTAAGGCCATACAGAAGATAATTAATATCGTTGTAGTCAAAATTAATGACTCGAAAGCCCGCTACAACGGTAACAACAGCCAGCATCAAATCAAACAATCTGACCGGCACAAAAAAACGACTCTCTTCGTTTTTCAACAAAGGATAATGAAGGAATATCAGCACCATGACCCAGCCCAGATGCACCGGCCTGAAATAAGTGGCAGAAATCGTCGAGGTAATTCCCTGCCAGATCTGAAACGCTGACAGGAGGACAGCACAGACGAGGACCAGATAGCCCAGCGCTTTAAATACGACTTTATTCATTAAGACACCAAAGGGGCTGTTGACGTTTTGTTATCGTGCTCAGCACTGTCAAAAAGCGATCACAACAAGGTAATGCAGGTATAGCTCTGACTACATCTAAGAGACTTAACATACTGGGTGAGCGTTTCTCGGAGCATCCTGCACACCCGTCCATAGGACTGCTTCTGGAGCATCCACGACTGCCTCCAGAAGTTTAAATGACGCAGAAGCTTTCGAACTTCTACGCCCGATCCTGAAAACTCAAGGAACCGTTGAGCGTGAAAGCTCAACGCCAACAGCGCCTACTATTCAGTTGATGGAGTTCAGGTATTTTTCAGCACCAGGATGCAGCGGTACACCTGACAGTCGACTGGCATTTGATTTAGTGGTTGCTTCAGCCACTTTAACCACCTTACGAACATCACCCATGTTTTCAAATGCTGCCTTGGTGAGGCTGAACGCCATGTCATCCGTCATATCAGCACGCACTACCAGCACATTCCAGATACTCAGGGTATCAACCTGACCAACGCCGTTGTAAACCTCGCCCGGAATGGTATAACTGCTGTAAGCCGGATTGTCGGCAATAAACTTTTCACGCTCTTTCTCAGAAACAGGCAGAACGCGAACCTTGTGAGTCAGTGCAACCTGAGTCACTGCACCCACACCCTGACCACCTACAATAAAGCCAGCATCTACCTGGCCATTAGCCAGCGCATTGGTGGTTTCAGAGTAATTCAGGTAGACCGCACGAATATCTTTCTTAGGATCAATTCCCACACTTTTCAGCAATGCAGCAGAGGTCACAGCAGTACCGGAGCCAGGCGCACCCAGAGATACCCGTTTACCTTTCAGATCAGACAGCTTGGTGATATCTGAATTCTGCAGCGTCAAAGCGTGAACCAGATTAGGGTAGAGTGCGAACAGTACTTTGACTGGCATTTCGCCAGGAAACTGCCCTTCGCCTTTGTAGGCATCCAAAACAACATTACCCATGGCAATGCCAGCCAGCATATCGCCACGAACCACCTTAATGGTATTTTCAACAGAAGCAGCGGTCACTTCTGCTTTTACATTGACCCCCTCAACCTTATCCGACCAAACCTTTGCCAGCGCTCCTCCTAATGGGTAATAAATACCACTCTGACCACCCGTACCAATGGAATAATTCTGTGCAAAGGAGAGCGCAGGCAGGATCAGCGCAAAGACTGCAGCAACAAGACGCATCATGATTCCCCTATAAAATGTTTTTTATATTTTTATACCGTGAAAACCTCTTCATCACCCAAAGCGATAAAGCGACTCAATAGTTCACGGCTGTTTCTGTCGAACGACAGCTGTCAGGTCCAGGCGCGGTATTAATACAAAATTGACACGCCGGTTTCGGATTCTACCTAAGGGAGGGCATTTAGAGAAGCAGGAGGATGCCTTAAACTGATTTAGCTCAATAATGAATGTCGACATTAGTCAGCAGACTGACTGGAAACCATCCAGTCAGTCTCAAACAGAAAACGAAATCAGGACATTTCCTGCTCAACCACCTTTGCCAGCCTCTCGGTATGAGTGCGCACTTCTTCAGCGTTCTCACCTTCTACCATGACCCGGATAACCGGCTCGGTACCCGAAGGCCTCAATAGCACACGACCGCGCCCAGCCAACTCAGCTTCAGACTGCTGAACCGCTGCAACAATACCGGGCACTTTGTCGGTATCTTTTTTCTCTTTTACCCGAACATTAATCATGGTCTGCGGGAACTTGCTCATTCCACCACGTAGTTCGGACAACTGTTTACCAGAGCGAACCATGGCTTTAAGAACCTGAAGTGCAGAAACAATACCGTCGCCAGTGGTGGACACATCCCTACAGATAATGTGACCAGAGGATTCACCACCAATCAGCCAGTCATTTTTCAGCAACAACTCATTCACATAGCGGTCACCCACCTTGGCACGGGCAAAAGGAATATCTTCCGCTTCAAGCGCCTTTTCCATTCCCAGATTGGTCATCAGGGTTCCGACAACACCGCCATTCAGTTCATTATGCTGGCGACGATCCAGTGCAATGATAAAGAGCAATTCATCACCATCAACGATCTCACCCCTGTCATCCACCATGATGACGCGATCACCATCACCATCAAAGGCAATGCCCAGGTCCGCACCACGCTCTTTAACAATCTCGGCCAGTTTATCCGGCTGAGTGGAACCACAACCTTCATTGATATTCAGCCCGTCTGGCTTAATACCAATGGAATGAACATTAGCCCCCAACTCTCTGAAGACAGCGGGTCCAACCTGGTATGTGGCACCATGACCGGCATCAATGACAATATTCATACCCCGCAAGTCGAGCTGATGGGCGGTACTGGCTTTGCAATACTCAATATAACGACCCGAAGCATCATCCAGTCGCGTTACCTTGCCCAGCTCATTAGAAGTCACAACCTCAATATCGCCTTCCATCAAAGCTTCGATTTTTGCTTCGACATCATCTGATAACTTAGTGCCATTACCAGCAAAAAACTTGATACCATTGTCGTAGAAAGGATTATGAGATGCACTGATCACAATACCGGCCTGCCCATTAAAGGTGCGGGTCAGATAAGCAATAGCCGGTGTTGGCATAGGACCGGTCAGACATACATCGATACCTGCCGCAGACAAACCCGCCTCCAGAGCAGACTCAAACATATAGCCAGAGATACGGGTATCCTTGCCAATTACAACTTTACCTTCACCTTCTGCCGCAAGCACCTTACCCGCAGCCCAACCAAGCTTGAGAACGAAATCCGGAGTAATGGGGAACTCTCCCACCTTGCCACGAATACCATCGGTGCCGAAAAACTTGCGACTCATAAATTAACCCTTATTCAATTCAATAGCCCGACACGTGAATACACTCAGTAAAAGCACTCTCAGTCAGTTTACAAAGCAGAGTAACAGGCATACGCAGGCAGCAGACTGTTTTATCGTAACCGTTAAGATTCTTTCATCGTCCGAAGTCAGCAAAAAATAACCCCGTTCAATTTCGGCGCCTGGATAAAACAGTCGTGCAGAAGAATTCTGAAATGATGAATACAAAGTGAATTATTGCATAACTGTAACAGTCGCTTAATAGAAATAGTTGTCTGTTTAATGACAACCTGACTTCCCTGCCAGGCAGACCGAAAGAACTACAACCCTGACGGCCTGATGAAAACCAATCCAAAAAGAACGTCCGGGAAGGAATTATGCTGATTTAACGGCATCGACCATACGAACAACATCAACCGTTTCTGCGACATCATGCACTCTAATAATGCTCGCCCCTGCCTGAGCCGCCATGACAGCCACAGCCAGACTGGCATTTAAACGCTCTTCGGCTGGCTTATCGAGAACTGCCGCTATAAATGACTTCCTGGACATACCCGCCAATACAGGAAAGCCGTGCGCCACTATACGGTTTAGATCATTGAGTAACTGCAGATCATACGCTGGAGTCTTACCAAACATACCTCCGCCAAAACCAGGGTCCAATACCAGTCTGCCTCTCGCAATACCCACCGCCTCACAAGCCTGGACCCGATTAAGCAAGTAATCACTCACCTCACCGGCAACATCATCGTAATGTGGCACAAAACCTGGCTCAGGCTGATCTACTAAAGAGTGCATTAAAACAACAGGAAGATCTGTTGCTGCAGCTGCCTCAAGAGCTCCATCACGCATAAGAGCCCTCACATCATTGATCATACCCGCTCCCGCTCTAGCCCCCTCACGAATAACCAGAGCCGAGCTCGTATCCATCGATACCACCTGATCAAAGTTGTTTTTGAGCGCCTCAATAACAGGAACAACTCTTTCAAGCTCCTGTTCACAGGTAATGGCACCGTTAGCCCCCGGGCGAGTTGACTCTCCACCAACATCCAGAATATCGACACCATCTTTGACCATTTGATCAGCCACACTCAGCACCTGATCCAGATTCTGATAGCGGCTGCCTTCAAAAAAAGAGTCTGGGGTAATATTAAGAATCCCCATAACGAGGGTACGATCAAAAGTCAGCGTTTTCCCGGCACAATTCAACTTCTTCATTATCACGTGCTCCTGAATATTCCTGAGATTGGGCTACGAGTGAAAGATAGATTCTCTTCCAGAAAGCAAAAAGCTATTTTTATTCAATTCCCCCGGCCCCTATCTCAACTTTCAGAGCGAAGGATGACAGGAATTCATTATTTCTGAGAAACAAGAACCCGCTGCCAAAGTCAGTGATTTAGCATCAGCCAATAAAAAAGGCAGGATTCTCATCCTGCCTTTTCTTTTGATCCGAAAGAATCAGTGTTCGCCTGCCGGCCCACCGATTGGTCCTTTCTTCTCATCATTATCATTGTCGGTATCGTTGGAAGATTCTGACTCTTCAGGAGTCTCTTCCGCCTTGATACCGGCATCGCCACCTCCATCAGATGAGGAATCAGAAGACTCCTTGGGAGGACGAGGCGTTCTGCCATTCATGATGTCGTCAATCTGATCAGAATCGATGGTTTCATACTGCATCAGAGCATCAGCCATCATATCCAACTTACTGCGATTTTCTTCCAGCAAGCGCTCTGCAGTGGTGTAACACTCATCAATAAAGCTACGAACTTCTTCATCAATCAGTCTTGCAGTTTCACCGGAAACATTCATCTTTCCGCCACCACTGCCATAGTTCTTACCCAGGAAAACCTCACCATCTTCATCATCGTACTGAAGCGGTCCAAGTTTTTCTGACAGACCCCACTTGGTCACCATATTTCTGGCAATCTGGGTTGCACGCTGAATATCGTTGGAAGCACCGGTGGTTACCCCCGCCTTACCCAAGGTCATTTCTTCAGCAATACGACCACCGAACAGAGAACAGATCTGACTCATCAGGGCTTCTTTGCTCTGACTGTAACGATCTTCTTCTGGCAGGAACATGGTCACACCCAGGGCACGGCCCCGTGGAATGATACTCACCTTGTAAACCGGATCATGATCAGGAACCAGTCGACCCACAATGGCATGGCCTGCTTCATGATAAGCGGTATTACGCTTCTCTTTCTCGCTCATTACCATGGATTTGCGCTCAGCGCCCATCATGATCTTGTCTTTAGCGAGATCGAATTCATTCATTCCTACCATGCGCCTGTTGGCACGGGCAGCAAACAATGCAGCTTCGTTAACCAGGTTGGAAAGATCCGCACCGGAGAAACCAGGAGTACCACGAGCGATTACTGCTGGTTCAACGTCGTCAGCAATAGGCACCTTACGCATGTGAACTTTCAGAATCTGCTCACGACCACGGATGTCTGGCAGACCAACCACCACCTGACGGTCAAAACGGCCAGGACGCAACAAAGCAGGGTCCAGAACGTCAGGACGGTTGGTAGCAGCAATTACGATAATACCGTCGTTTGCTTCAAAACCATCCATCTCAACCAGCAACTGGTTAAGGGTTTGCTCACGCTCATCGTGACCACCACCCATGCCAGCACCACGGTGACGACCTACCGCATCAATCTCGTCAATAAAGATAATGCAGGGAGCTTGCTTTTTAGCTTGCTCGAACATGTCACGGACACGGGAAGCACCCACACCCACGAACATTTCAACAAAGTCTGAACCGGAAATGGTGAAGAACGGTACCTTGGCCTCACCTGCAATAGCCTTAGCCAGCAGTGTTTTACCTGTACCTGGAGGACCCACCATCAGGACGCCACGAGGAATTCGGCCACCCAGACGCTGGAACTTGCCAGGGTCTTTCAGGAAGTCGACCAGTTCCTGCACGTCTTCTTTGGCTTCTTCAACACCAGCCACATCAGCAAACGTGGTTTTAATCTGATCTTCCGACAGCAGCCTGGCTTTACTCTTGCCAAAGCTCATTGGGCCGCCACGGCCACCGCCGCCACCCTGCATCTGTCGCATAAAGAACATGAAGACAGCAAGAATCACCAGAATCGGAAAACTGGCAACCAGCAACTGAGTCCAGATGCTTTGCTTTTCAATAGGTTTGGATTCGATTTGGACATTAGCGCGCAGCAGCTCATCCATCAGCTGATTGTCGGGCACTGCAGGAGGCAGGTTGGTCTCAAAACGCTCACTGCTGCTCATGAGTCCAGTAATGGTAAACCCATCAATCACTACCTTGCTGACCTGACGATTTTCTACCGCACTAACGAAGTCAGAATAACTGAGCTTCTGGGTAGAAGACTGCATGCCATCGAAGTTTTTGAATACGGTCAACAGCACTAGGGCAATGATGACCCATAAAATCAAATTTTTTGCCATATCATTCAAAGGGCTACCCTCACTTGAGCGTACTGAAGCCTGTAGCGAACGGTGTTAAAGGGCATAATTACCGGCTCTGCTCTCTCTTATGGTTAATTCGCACAATCTACCATACACGAATGGCAGATTGGGTGACAGTCATCAGCTGTCTATTGGGCAGATAGAAAGAATCTATGATTCCGGCAGGTCTGCTTTAAACTGCGCTGCGACATGGTTTTCAGGGCTTTTTCAGACTTTTGTCAGGTCTGTGTCAAGACAGGATAGTTATTCACCATCACACCTTGAACGAACACTGCATTTCAACACCCTGTCATAGAAATGCGTTCAGGATATAAAGTTTCTGGCCAAAAGAAACACCTCTCTGGACCGTGCTCTTGAAGAGCCCGGTTTTCGGGTAATCACTTTCTGGAATGAGGTTTTCATATCCTTGTGAAATTCTTGATACCCTTCTCCCTGGAATGTCTTGGTCAGGAAAGAGCCGTTTTTCTTCAGCACTTGCCTGGACAGATCCAGAGCCAGCTCAGCCAGATAAATGGCCCTGGGCTGATCTACTGCCAGTGTACCACTCATATTGGGGGCCATATCGGAAATTACAAGGTCTACCTTGTCACTTCCAATCGTTTCCAGGATTTTTTCCAGTACAGCGTCTTCGGTAAAGTCACCCTGAACAAAGTCAACTCCGGCAATGGGGTCCATGGGAAGAATGTCCGATGCAACCACACGACCATTATCTCCCACCATCTCAATGGCAACCTGAGACCAGCCACCCGGGGCTGCCCCCAGGTCAACGATCTTCATACCCGGCTTGATCAGCTTATCCTTTTCCTGAATCTCAATCAGCTTGTAACTGGCCCGGGAACGATAGCCGTCTTCCTGTGAACGTTTTACGTATTCGTCTTCAAAGTGCTCCTGCAGCCAGCGAGCACTGCTTTTGGATCTGGCCATTCTATACCTTAATGCCAATAGCGAAAGTAAAGCCGTTATTCGTGACTCATGCCTGCCTTTGAAAAATAGTTTGCCACACCATTATTCATCATAATGGGCGGAGCAAAATATTTTTTCGCTATGGGCATTTGTGAGCCATAGAGAATAAAGTAGAATAATGAACTTTTGATCAGCAGTTTCCAACCCGGTTTTTCCCTATCAGACAAAAACCGAGAAGCGAGCCCTCCATTCATGTGCATGTCGGTACTAATGTACTACACAGCCTTGTTTAATCGCTCACCCGGAATCTGCTGCCCGATTGCCATGGCTGTATGCAATCGGCTTACTGGATATTCAGCCTCAGGATTCTGAAATCATGAGCATTAGTTCTGAAAAAAAGAGACATTACCGTTCCCTCGGCCACAAACTGAAACCTGTTGTTATGGTGGCAGGTAATGGTCTGAGTGACGGTGTTATTGAAGAAACGCTTCGCGCCCTGCACGATCACGAGTTGATCAAGGTAAAGTTTGCCGTTGGCGATCGCGAAATCAAGAAAGAAGCTATTACCGAACTGTGCAACAAGACTCAGGCAGAGCTGATTCAAACCATTGGTAACATTGCTCTTATCTACAAAGAGAACAAGGACGCCAAACCCAACCTGTCGAATATCAAAAGCTTCTGATAGTCCCGGTGCCTGAACCTCAGGCACCCATTCCACCTGCTTTTAACTCACTAATTTATATCTTTTTCAACACATAGGTTGATGTAGGTGACTGAATCAACTCATCTTGCCACATAAAACCCTCATACTCATTACCCAACGGCAGCAAGTGCTCAAGCAGCTCAAAACCCGCCTTCTTAAAGAGCCCTCTATAGTCAGCATCTGTCCAATAATAATCATCAAAGGTGAGCGACACCCCCTTCACAGAGAGTTTTATTGCCTTACCGCTCACTGGCTCCAGCCCTTCTTCTTGAAAATCGTAAAAAATAGACCGGTAGCCAGGTTGATAAAGCGCCTCCGATGTAACCAACACCAATAAAACACCACCTGGCTTCAGTACTCGGCACGACTCATCGAGAATGTTCTGTATTTCACCCCTACTGGAAACATCCATCAGCACATAGCAATTAAAAACCAATTCAAACTGATGATCTGCGCTCTCCACTTCGGCTGACTTAATCACACTGAAAGGAACCAGAGGATTATTCGCTCTGGCCAGCTCCAGCATTTCAGGCTTAATATCCACCCCCTCCACTTCATATCCCAACCCCTGTAAAAAAGGCACTCGGATTCCGGGACCACAGCCATAATCCAGAACTCTGTTACCAGGAGGCGGATATTTTTGCAGCAAATCAGGCACATCCCGCAAATAGAGATAACTGATATCGCCACTGGCGACTTCGTCATATATTTTGCCGTCATAAGAGGCCATAAACACCTCAACAGAAATATTATTAACTTTAACAGGATGCTGATATCCACCCTTACGCTGATCCAGACTAGCAAAAGTTCAAACCGTCACCAGCGCTCAATTAATAATACAAAGCTTATATTTATTTTTAATCTAGAATGCTTTCAAACCATCTGACGATCTGGAGCGGGCAATGAAGATTCTTTATTCGCTACTTCTTTCCACTTTAATTTCTCTATCCGCCTATGCCGATTTCACTAACTATCTGACCCTGAACATCAAGAATATAGACACTGAAACCATGACATTTCGCGAGGACCAGTCAGGCTTTCACAGCGACATCGAAGTCCCCGACTGTCAATGCCCCGGAAGCCACTGTTGTCTCTATGGTTTTTCTGTTGCCCCCGGGGACACCATGAAAGCTTTAGCTACATTCCGTTATCAGCACAAGGAGCCCGTTGTCGAAGACATCGGAGTCGAGGTCAGCTTTAGTAGCACAAAACAACAAATGACCATTAATACCTGGGGATTCTTTGATCACGACTATGATCAGAAGATCACCTATAACAACCAGCAGGTTTGGTACAAAAGATTTGATATCAACCAGGTACCAGTCAACCAGATCATACAGATGGAATGCGATCGAAAAAAATGCAAACTGACAGCTCGAACCCGATCAGAGTAGCCTTACACAGACTTCAAAAGCAGAAGTAGTACCAAGAGTAAAAAACGATTTGAAAGTTTTCGGAAGGACACTGACCGCAATCAGTAAGTAACAGGACAAAAACGACACTCTACATCAATCTATAAAAGACTGATGTAGAGTACAGAGATCAATCAGACGTGCTTAACCTCATCAATCTCATATTCAACATTGCCAGAAGGTGTGTTCACAATCACCACATCACCCTCTTCTTTACCCACCAGGGCACGAGCAATAGGTGAGTTTACAGAGATTTTGTTGTGTTTGATTTCTGCTTCATCATCCCCAACAATCTTGTACTCCACCCCATCATCCGTATCCAGATTTACCATTACAACAGTGGTACCAAACAAAACTTTACCGGACTTGTTGATCGTAGTGATATCAATGATCTGGGCATTGGATAATTTACCCTCAATATCATTAATACGACCTTCAGCAAAGCTCTGCTGTTCACGGGCTGCGTGATACTCAGCATTCTCTTTTAAATCCCCCAGCTCCCGAGCTTCGGCAATCGCCTGGGAAATACGTGGTCGATCAACCGTTTTCAGTTGAGTCAATTCTTCGCGGAGAGCTTTTTCGCCCTCCACTGTCATTGGATATCGATTCATCCAGTCTTACCTTCGTGCAAATCCTGAAGTCTTCTGACTGTTTTTTCCGAGCCAAAGGCAATGGCTCGGGCAATAGCTTCTGCACCCGCCATAGTGGTGGTGTAGAGAACCTTATTGGTCAGGGAAGATCGGCGGATTGTATAGGAGTCCGCAATGGCCTGACGACCTTCGGTAGTGTTGACCACAAAGGCTATATCACCATTAACGATGCTGTCCACCATATTTGGTCGACCTTCCATCACCTTTTTGACCTTGGTCACTGGTAAACCGGCATCTTCGATGACCTGAGCCGTTCCGCCGGTTGCCATTAATTCAAAACCGGTATCCATCAGCAGACGGGCAATACCTGGCACCATTGGCTTATCCTGGTCACGAACACTGATGATCACACGACCACCTTCTGGCAGTGCCATGTTTTCAGCCAACTGAGCTTTGTAATAAGCTTCAGGGAAAGAGGCTCCCACACCCATCACTTCACCGGTAGACTTCATCTCAGGGCCGAGAATCGGATCCACTCCGGGGAATTTATTGAATGGGAAGATAGCTTCTTTCACACAGAAGTAAGGAGGCACGATCTCTTTGGTAAACTCCAGTTCCTCCAGAGTTTTGCCCATCATGACTCGCGCGGCAACCTTGGCCAGGGAGTGTCCAATGCACTTGGAGACAAAAGGTACTGTACGAGAAGCACGAGGGTTCACCTCAATCACGTAAAGCTCACCATCCTGCAACGCCAGCTGCACATTCATCAGACCTACAACACCCAGCTCCATGGCCATGGCTTTCACCTGCTCACGGATTTTATCCTGAATGCGCGGACTAAGACTGTAAGGAGGCAGAGAGCAACCAGAATCGCCTGAGTGAATACCCGCCTGCTCAATGTGCTGCATGATGGCACCAATTACCACACGCTCACCGTCGCATACAGCGTCTACATCTACCTCTACCGCACGATTCAGGAACAGATCCAGCAGAACCGGACTGTCATTGGAAACCTGTACAGCTTCCTTCATGTACTTCTGCAGCTCTTGTTCACCGGCAACGATTTCCATCGCACGCCCACCCAACACATAGGAAGGACGAACCACCAGTGGATATCCGATCTCAGTAGCCCTGGCTACTGCTTCTTCGGCACTGCGAACGGTAGCATTGGCTGGCTGCAAAAGACCCAGCTTCTGAATCATACCCTGAAAACGCTCACGGTCTTCAGCCTGATCAATAGCGTCAGGACTGGTACCGATAATAGGTACACCTTCCGCTTCCAGCGCACGCGCTAATTTCAATGGCGTCTGACCACCGTAGTGAACAATGACACCTTTGGGCTTTTCTACATCAATGACGGCCAGAACATCTTCCAGAGTCACAGGCTCAAAGTAGAGACGATCAGAAGTGTCATAGTCGGTAGAAACCGTTTCAGGGTTACAGTTGACCATGATGGTCTCATAACCGTCTTCACGGGCAGCCATAGCAGCGTGCACACAGCAGTAATCGAATTCGATCCCCTGACCAATGCGGTTTGGACCACCACCGATCACCATGATTTTTTCATTATCGGTTGGGGCTGCCTCACACTCTTCTTCATAAGTGGAGTACATGTATGCTGTCGTAGAAGAAAATTCAGCAGCACAGGTATCAACACGCTTGAAGACAGGCTTGATATTCAACTGACGACGATGATTTCTCACGTCCGCTTCTGGAATACCCATCACTTCAGCCAGACGAGCGTCACTGAAACCTTTACGCTTAAGACGGAACAGAGTTCCGGCATCCAGATCGTTCAGGCTCTGACCGACCAGCTTCTGCTCTTCCAGAACAATGTCTTCAATCTGAACCAGGAACCAGTGATCAATCATGCAGCAGTCGAACACTTCCTCACGAGTCATGCCAGCACGGAAAGCATCAGCCACATAATAAGGACGGTCCTCTTTCGGCACGACCAACTCAGCCTTGATCTTTTCAACAGCCCCTTCTGCAGAAACATCCAGCATAGGATTGAAACCGACAGCCCCGGTTTCCAAACCACGCAGCGCTTTCTGCATCGACTCCTGGAAAGTACGACCAATGGCCATCACCTCTCCCACAGACTTCATCTGAGTAGTCAGACGATCATCAGCCTGAGGGAATTTCTCAAAGGCAAAGCGAGGGATCTTGGTAACGACATAATCGATAGTCGGCTCAAAAGACGCGGGAACCACACCACCGGTAATTTCGTTACGCAGCTCGTCCAGGGTGTAACCCACTGCCAGCTTTGCAGCCACTTTAGCAATCGGAAAACCTGTTGCTTTAGAGGCCAGAGCCGATGACCGGGACACTCTGGGATTCATCTCGATAACGACCATACGGCCCGTATCAGGACAAATACCAAACTGAACGTTGGAGCCACCCGTCTCAACACCAATTTCACGCAGCACTGCAACAGAAGCATTACGCATGATCTGATATTCCTTATCAGTCAGCGTTTGCGCTGGTGCAACAGTAATGGAGTCACCCGTATGCACACCCATTGGGTCAAAGTTTTCGATGGAGCAGACAATAATGCAGTTGTCGTTGCGATCACGCACCACTTCCATCTCATACTCTTTCCAACCAATCAGTGATTCATCAATCAACAGTTCATTGGTCGGCGAAAGGTCAAGACCTCGCTTACAGATCTCTTCAAACTCATCACGGTTATAGGCAATACCGCCACCAGAGCCGCCCATGGTGAATGATGGACGGATAATGCATGGAAAGCCGACCTGATCCAGAACCGCCTGAGCCTCTTCCATGGTATGAGCGATTCCGGAAACCGGCGTATCCAGACCAATGCTTTTCATGGCGGTATCGAACATTTCACGGTCTTCAGCCTTGTCGATAGCATCTCGACTGGCACCGATCATCTGCACGCCGTACTTTTCCAGTACACCCTTGTGATGTAAATCCAGAGCACAATTCAGAGCCGTTTGACCACCCATGGTTGGCAGGACAGCATCCGGACGCTCTTTCTCAATAATCTTCTCAACCGTTTCCCAGCGTATTGGCTCGATGTATGTCGCATCGGCCATGCTTGGGTCAGTCATAATAGTGGCCGGGTTAGAGTTCACCAGAATAACCCGGTAACCTTCTTCCTTCAGGGCCTTACAGGCCTGAGCGCCTGAGTAGTCAAATTCACAGGCCTGACCGATGATGATGGGACCCGCACCCAGGATCAGGATGCTTTCAATATCTGTACGTTTCGGCATCGTTGCTCTCGTAACTTATCTCAGGTTTCCGAAGCTCCGCACTCACGGAAACCTGTTGAGTCTGTACTGTATGTCTCTTTTTCAAGCGACCTGATCAGGATTGGGAAGCGGCTGTATGCTCTTCCAGCATGCTGATAAAGCGGTCAAACAGCACCGCCACATCGTGTGGCCCCGGACTGGCTTCAGGGTGTCCCTGAAAACTGAAAGCGGGTCGGTCTGTTAACTCAATCCCCTGAAGACTGCCATCAAAAAGGGATTTATGAGTCACCCGGATATGCCCTGGCAGATTCCCTTCAGACACGGCAAAACCGTGGTTCTGACTGGTGATCATGACTACACCTGAATCAAGGTCTTGCACAGGATGGTTGGCACCGTGATGACCAAACTTCATCTTCATGGTGGCAGCCCCGCTGGCCAGACCCAGCAGTTGATGGCCCAGGCAGATACCAAAGACCGGAATACGGGTTTCCAGGATGTCCTGGATAGCTTTGATCGCATAAACACACGGCTCTGGATCACCAGGACCATTTGACAGAAAAACGCCATCGGGGTTCATGGCCAGAACGTCTTCCGCAGGCGTTTCTGCAGGCACGACGGTCAAACGACAGCCACGCTGAGCCAACATTCTGAGAATATTTCGCTTCACACCAAAGTCATAGGCCACGACATGGTAAGGCTGCTCACTCACAGACTGATGATCATCTGATTCCAACGACCAGACACCTTCCTTCCATTCGTAAGACTCAGAAACCGTTACTTCCTTAGCCAGATCCATACCTTTCAGGCCAGGGAAAGCGCGAGCTTTTTCCAAAGCCGCTGCTTCGTCAATCTGACCCTTTTCATCGGCAACCATGATGCAGCCATTCTGAGCGCCCTTCTCTCGAAGAATACGGGTCAGACGGCGGGTATCAATATCAGCGATCGCTACGATGTTGTTAGTACGAAGATACTCATCGAGAGGCATTTTGTTTCGCCAGTTGCTGGCAAGAAGAGGAAGATCACGAATCACAAGGCCGGCAGAATGAATTTCAGTAGACTCTTCGTCTATAGGAGTAATGCCGGTATTACCAATATGAGGATAGGTGAGAGTAACTATTTGACGGGAATAAGAAGGGTCGGTGAGTATTTCCTGATAGCCTGTCATGGCTGTATTGAAAACTACCTCACCACTGGTTTCTCCATCGGACCCAATGGCAATGCCCCGAAATAGACTTCCGTCTTCCAGAGCCAGTACGGCTGACTTACTCAATGATTCCTCCCACACTTCGACCTGTTCCCGACCAGAGGCAACAGGGCCAATAAACTGATCGGGCGATGCTCACGCCAGCTTGCGAGACAGGTCAGTATCATGTGCCCTGCGTCCCTATATACGCGCTCAAAAAAAGCGAGAGGTAAACTGAATCACCGTCTCGCTTTTTTATCCTACTTTTATTGGGAGCGTCAGTAACACGCCGACTGCCTCAACAAATCTAATGCAAATTTTTCGCATTTAAACACAAAATTTTTGATCGAACAATATTTTTCTAGCAGAAAATACCTAAAATCTTCGCATATAAACCCTATAAAGGCTTAAAACAACATGCACCATACGTAGTCCAGCAAAGAAAGCGCTCTGCCTATTTCTGTTTTGACCCCGACGACTTAACGATTTCTTTTGTGGCATCGGTGACTCTTTTAGCCAGAACAGTAATCAGGTGCGCCTGCAAATAATCAACAAAGGGAGCCCTCCAGTCCCCTCCTGTCTGTGCAGATTGCGACTGGAAATGAGTCATAGAGCCCACCAGCTCCTGCACACTAATCTGCCCCCCATCATCATGCGAAGCAGACGAAGGAGGAGGAGCCGAGGGTTGAGTTTGGGTAGCATGATCGACCATTAAACTGGCAGAATTTGATAAAGGAACCCCGACCTCATGAAGAGGCTCCATTTTTTCAACCCCACAATTATCACAGAGAGTGACCGCCAAAAAATTGGGAGCACTGGCTCTGGAAAGCCCAAAAATACGATACCCCCCAAAAACTTGCCCTCTTCCCCCTGGCCCCACCTCCAGCTGATCAAGCTTGCGCTTTTTAACATCACCCGCCGGATCCGCTTTCCTTTTTCTCTTTTGCCCTTTAACCTTTTCTTCTCCAGCAATCACTTCCATTACCGAAGAGCCTGCCATATCGAATCCCTGAGCTTCTTCCAGAAAACCCTCTGTAACTGGACCCTTCTCATCAGGCACTTCCATGGACAACACTTTTTCCCAATCTGGCCTTACAGACTTTCCAGATAGCACCTCATCAACCCACAGCGCCAGCAATTTATTGACGAGTACATCCGTGACGTCATTACTCTCTAAATCAGCAAAGACTCTTTCATCTGCTGACCTGTTGACTGCCAACTCCTTCCACCTTACCAGGATGTTGGTTTCCAGCTCAGAGATCAGTCTGAGAGACCTTTGTGGTGACTGTTGACATCCTCCCCGCCCTAAAGGACGGGGATTCCTACAGCTAGACGGTCATGCCCGACCGCAAGAATGTTTCTTGCTGCGTTTACGTCACGCAGATGTTCAGCTCCGCACTCTGAACAGACC
>NZ_JBPCXO010000475.1:0-1237 GCF_051008435.1 Endozoicomonas sp.
CGAATATTTATCAGCACCAACGGGGGCTATTTAAAGAGACGGTTGGTAAATTCATTGAGAGTTTTGCAAAGAGTAAAGACCACCTGCTACCAAAATTAGCAGGTGCCATCAATGCGTAAGTCCTACAAGACTGTTTATTAAGGTATTTTTGTATCGAAAAGGAGGGAAAACGGCCTGGCACTCCAAGCCTTGAATCAGGGCAATTTGCCTGTCATCCGAAGTACATCATCGATCAGAATCTTGTCGAGCCTCTGCTTCTGCTTAAGCATTTCCATCTTGCCGGGACTGACCCGAACCTTAAAACTCTTAGGCTGACTGCCAGTGACGGCTGCAGGCATCGTGACGGTATACTCTTCATGGCTTGGATCAATAAAATCTGGCACAGCGTGGGGTCTATCATCAAAGCTATCCCCCGATTGATGCTTGAGAAGATCCTCATAGTAAGACGCCATATAGGATGAATACGCTGACTTGGATCCATTGCGCCCAGAGTCAGAACCTCTTCTGACAGTGCCACCAAAGCCGGATGCTTCTCTCACATTACCTTTCTTTTCCTCTTCAGGAATAGCAATACCAGCAAGACGGGCAGCCTGCTTAATCTGTTGTGTCTCCAGACGTTTAAGCTCTGTCACCAGTTCCTGATAGGACATCTGATTCAAACGCGCCTTACGGGCCTGATCATAAGATCGGTAACTGTTACCCTTTAGCAAAGGATCTCCATCCAGATACCTGGCCACTGCCTCTCTCCTGACAGAGTCCAGCTGGTCAATCACAACCTGCAACCTCTCAGCCTCTCGCCGCTCTCCCAAAGGCATAGACAACGCCTTAAATGAAAAAATCAGCAACAGGAAACCGGTGACCACCAACACAAAAAGCGACACAATTTCTTTCATATACACCTCCTTCAGCCTCACCACACAGACTTGTTATATTTTGAATACAGCCACTGCAGAGGGTTTCAACGCATTTGATTGATTGGAGCAAAGCTGCATGCCCGACCGATGATTGTCTCTATGTGAGACCATGAGTTGTCCGGACGGTTCAATTGCCGGCAGCTTAGGGGAAGGAATGAAACTCGTCACTAACAGACTGGTCAGAGATACTAACCATCAGGGAAAGCTGGAAAGCTGGAAAGCTGGAAAGCTGGAAAGCTGGAAAGCTGGAAAGCTGGAAAGCTGGAAAGCTGGAAAGCTGGAAAGCTGGAAAGCTGGAAAGCTGGAAAGCTGGAAAGCTGGAA
>NZ_JBPCXO010000476.1:0-11027 GCF_051008435.1 Endozoicomonas sp.
GGTTTGAGACAGTTTTTATGATTATTTGAGGCGAATAGCGAGCTATTCAACGAAAAGAATCATAAAAAATGGCCAAATCCGGCTTTTTCGCAGTAGGTCAGTGGTAAGTCCGACAGGCTCCTAGCAATAAGCTGTTTACCTATTGGCGTAGTGATCCAGCCTGCTGCCAGAGCTCCTACATCATAGATGTATAACCGGTACAAATAGTTCACCTCATCACTCCAGAAACAGCAAAGTATCCACATTATTTCCCCCTTTTTTATAGTGGTCTAATTACTCACCCTAGAAGGGACAACGCCACCTTCTTTGCACCAGGCCACACCCACTTATTTAGAGCATTACTTTCAGTTTGTACTGGGACCTAAATTACGGAGCTCTGGACGCACGAATATATTGCCCAAAAACCTGCCCACGACAGAGTACGACCGTACATATATCTATAAGAAATAAGTGGTTAGACCACCCATTCAATTGCTTAACAGCAACGGGCTTACGTGACAGCGGCAGTTTGGGGAGACTTACTATCATTTCATCACACCGCTAAAGCACTCTCTTCTAGACAAACAGCAACAACTCTTTGTATGTGTAGCAGTGACTGCATGCGGAATCTTTCAACAGCCTTGATTACCTTTGCAGTTCCTTGATCAGCAGCCCCATCCCCTTGGCAAGTTCCTTCACCGCTTTTGGCGCATATTCTATTTCAACCCAACGTTCATCCTTGTCGGGATATAAAATCCAGCAACGCTGTTCGATACTGGAACAGTTTGACTCCAAAGTATGAGCAACGCCGTATACTGTCAGAGCATTATTATTCCTGACCAATCCCTGCTCCAGCTGCTGTTGGCGCGTCACAACCAACTCCCCTTCCCTGTTGGCTTTAACGGAATACTCAATGGATGACTTTCTGGCTCTGTCCTTAATAGCATTTGCCTTCAGCAAACTGTTTAGATAGGACTCCAGAACCAGATCAGCCATAGCAGGATCAAAATTCTGCTGCATCTGCTCAACAAATGTTTGAGGTTGCTCGGTAGGTTTCAATTCCATTACTTTCTGCGCCTGCACTGCAAAAGGTAATAGAAGAAGACATGTAAGAGTAAGTGTTTTCATTATTATCCGACTGTTCCACTGTCACTTCAGATATTAATATCGAACAGTCGGTGAGAGACTTCAACGATTTCTTTTTTAAGCTGAGAGCTAGCCCGGACATTTCATAAAGTGTCGAAGGCCAGGAGCCTGACCGAGAATAGTGATCGAGATTAAAATTCAGTAGACCGAGGTCATTTTTTCTGGATTTCAGGCTGATCTATCTATTCTCGGCCAGGCTCCTAGTCAATGCTGTTGATCGGGAGTTACCCTCATCACTTCTTCGATGGTAGTCAGTCCTGATGCGACTTTCTGGGCCCCAGAAAGACGAAGGCTATACATACCTTCTTTGATGGACTGACGACGCAGGCTTTCTATATCAGTATTCTCTTCCAGCAGGGTCTTGAGAGATTGAGACATAGGCATTAATTCATAAACACCGGCCCGCCCTCTATAGCCTGTATCACGGCATTCAAGACAACCTACTGGCTGAAAAATCTGTGAGGGAGCTGGAGCTGACCAGGGACGAGTAAGGGATTTCCAACCGGGCTTATCGAGTTTCACAGGCTGTTTGCAGGCAGGGCAAAGCGTTCGAACCAGTCGCTGCGCCATAACCCCAAGAACAGTCGCTTTAATCAGATAATGTGGTACCCCCAGCTCAAGCAGGCGGGTAATAGCAGAAGGGGCGTCGTTGGTGTGCAGAGTAGAGAGCACCAGGTGACCCGTCAGCGCCGCTTGAATGGCCATTTCAGCGGTTTCCAGATCTCGAATCTCACCAACCATGATGATATCCGGATCCTGACGTAAGAGTGCTCGCAGCCCACTGGCAAACGTCAAATCAATATTATGCTGGACCTGCATCTGGTTGAAGCTGGACTCTACCATTTCAATAGGGTCTTCAATGGTACAGACATTCACCTGTTCAGTAGCCAGACTTTTCAGGGTCGAATACAGTGTTGTTGTTTTACCCGAACCGGTCGGGCCGGTAACCAGAACAATGCCATTGGGCTGTCCGGTCATATTAGTCCAGCGACGTTCATCTTCTCGGGAAAAACCCAGCTCTCCAAAGCCCTTAACCAGCACATCCGGATCAAAAATCCTCATGACCAGTTTTTCCCCGAATGCCGTCGGTAATGTTGAGAGTCTCAACTCGACTTCATTGCCATCCGGGTTGCGAGTTTTCAGTCGACCATCCTGAGGTTTTCTTTTTTCGGCCACATTCATACGACCCAGAATTTTCAGACGGCTGGTCACTGCAGCAGCCACCTTGGCAGGCATTTGATAGATCAGGTGGAGCACCCCATCAATTCGGAAGCGTAGATGGGTTTGTTCTCTCCTGGGTTCGACATGAATATCACTGGCCCGTTGTTCAAATGCATACTGGAGCAGCCAGTCCACAATGTTAACAATGTGCTGGTCATTGGCATCCGGAGCCTTCATGTTGCCCAGCTCAAGCATCTGCTCGAAGCTATTCAACTGAGTCGATTGCACCCCATTGTGCTCATTAGCTCCCAAAATCGACTGCGCCAGTCGATAGAACTCTGAGGTATACCGTCGAATATCCGCTGGATTGGCAATCACCCGCCGGATTTCCTTACGGTTAATATGCCTGAGGTTATCTTCCCAGCCACTGTGCCAGGGTTGGGCAGAGGCAATGACAAGCTCATCTGCAGTCACTTCTACTGCCAGGATCTGGTGACGTATGGCATAAGCGTGAGACATAACCGGAGTAATGGCTGCAGCATCAATTTTCAAAGGATCAATGTGGAAGTATTCCTGACCGGATAGATCTGCCAACCAGTCCATTAGAGAATCAAGATCAAGTGATGCTCCGTTTCTGGCATCCACCAAATTCTGTGAAGCAATGTACTCCAGGGGATGAAGCTTGAGTTGATCCGCATTGCGATGACGAGCCAGTATTTCATCCGCTTCCGGTTGCATGAGACTGCCGGACTGAACCAGATCAGAGACAACGGTCTGCAGATCCAGAAGGAGCACCCTGTTCTTGAGTGAGGCCTTGAATTTGTTTGCGTTTGACTTCGTCTCTCGGACACTGGTCACTGTCGATTCCTTTTTACCGTGAAAAATTTTCCATCCTCAAAGGCAATGAAAAATTGTTTCGGTCGCTCATGGCTGCTTTTGTCTACAAAGACTATTTATCGGCAGACTCATGGCGATTAACTGCTTATTCTGATTCTCGCTATTCTCCCCTAAACCGTCAGCTTATGCCTATAAGAAAATTCGGGCTTTAAGCTATAGTTCAATTAAGTATATCGCCGTAGGGCAAGGAGGCCTTATGTCTACCACACCGATTCCTCCAGGTTCAGGCTCCCAGTCTGTTATTCCTGTCGATAATGCCGAAGAAAAGGTCGAAGAAAACAAGAATCAGCCCAAATTCAAAAAGATGACCTCCGGTGGCCCTGGAGCTGGCGGGATGAGCCTTAAGGAAAGAATGGCCCAGAAGAAAATTCAACAAGTTGACCCTCAAAATAACGTCACTTCCCAGACAGGAACCTCTTCAGAAGAGCCCGGCACAACTGGAGAGACTGAATAACCCGTAACTGATAGCCACCCTGATACGGGGTGGCCATTTCCCTTCTATACTCCCGTTTTTCCAATGAGATTGCCTCAAGACATTTCACTGTGGATCAATCAATACTGCACAGCTTCCTGTTCATTTTTTCCCTGATAGCCGTCATTCTTCTATTGATCGGTCGCTACCGATTATCGCCGTTCATTGTTCTACTGCTCTGCGCATATGCAGTGGGGCTGTTGTCAGGACTACCGATCTCTGACATTACGCCCCAAATATCCAATGATATGGGGAGAACCTTTGGTGACGTCGCGTTACTGATTCTTTTTGGCGTATTGCTGGGCAATATCCTGGAAAAATCCGGGGGGGCCGTTCTGCTGGCAGAGAAACTGATCTTCTCGCTTGGCAAGCGCTTTCCTTCACTGGCTATGGGGATCGCCGGATACATTATATCGATACCAGTGTACTGTGATTCCGGCTTTATCCTTCTGAACAGTATCAGACAGTCCATTGCCCAAAGAACTCAATGCAATCCCACCTCTCTCAGTGTTGCCCTCGGTGGAGGCTTGTTTGCTACCCATGCTCTTGTTCCGCCTACGCCTGGCCCGGCAGCAGCCACACTGATTCTGGGCATTTCTCCCAGCCTGGTTATTCCATGGGCTATGGCTCTTGCACTCATGTCCACTCTTGTAGCCATTTTATGGGGAAAGTGGGTGATTCGCTGGCTCGACGAAGAGGATAGTCTCCCCATTAAAAAACCTCACGCAACCAAAGCCATGAGTCAAAATAATATCTGGCTGGCTCTGGTCCCGATTATTTTGCCTCTAATGCTAATGTCCATGGCCAACTTTCAAGTTGAAGAAAAAGAACAGGGCTGGGCCCTGTTTCTTTCACAGCCTGCCAATGCCCTTTTTCTGGGCTTACTGGCCAGCTGGCCATTGGTTCGAAAATGTCAGACAGGACTCACTGAGATGCTCAGTGAAAGCATTCACGCATGCGCCATGATCATTCTGATTATCACAGCCGGTGGGGCTCTTGCTGGTATGCTGACTCAGACAGGGCACATAGCCCGAATTGCTGAAGGACTGCCGGAGAACCTCGGACTGGTGCTCCCGTTTCTTATTGCTGCACTGTTTAAAACAGCCCAGGGTTCCACCACAGTGGCTTTGATCAGTGCCGCCTCTATGATAGAACCTCTACTACCTGGCTTGGGTCTGGACTCCCAACATGGTCGACTGTTGGCATTTCTGTCAGCAGGGTGCGGATCCATGATGGTGACACACGCCAATGACAGCTATTTCTGGGTCGTCACACAATTTTCAGGCATCAGCCCGGCAACAGGCTTTAAATCTTTTACAATCGCTACCCTGCTTCAGGCTCTGACAGGTCTGATGGCTGTCCTGATACTAGGCTCCTGGCAACATCAACCTTTTTGAAGCAGTTCAAAACCTCTCTCGGCTTTGCTTTTGTCAGCAGGCTTCAAATCAATCTCTTCGGCCAGCTGATCTGCAATACTCTGAAGAGCGTTTTCATCACCCTCTATCAACTCCAGTTCCAACTCACAGATGACACTGCTGGCTTCTCCAGAGCGAACATGGCCATAGTCCAAAGCGACCTCCACTCTGGCGCTTGGCTCAGACCACTCCACCAGCCAGCACGTGCGATCAAAGTCTGTTGAAAAAAGCGGTATCAAAGCATCTGAAGGTAAAGGCCCCAGGGATTCTGGCCAGACCTTCTGTAGCCCTTCAATATCGAGCTCTGGGCGCTCAATGGTCCATTCCCATTCGCCTCGGCGGGTCAGCCCGTTAACGCTTTCGCCCTTGGTTTTCAGAGTCTGAAAATACTGACCATTTTTCTCTCTGATACGCAGAGCAACCCGTGCCTGATTCAGCTTTCGGGAGGCTGTATCAAAGTAGGTATTTCCCAAATGAAAAGTTTCTGGTGCCGAGCTGGCGAACTTTTTCCAGAAAGGAAGTGTCTTAAGGGCTTGTATCTGCGCCTTTGGCAGAGACAGCTTTAACTCTGTTTCAGTACTCATGGGTTAGCTGACCGACGGCTAAAAAGCTCATTTTACCTGCAAGCTGAAGGGTTTGTTATGGCAAATGAGCACCTGAATCTCCCACGCATTTCCAGTGCAAGTGGAATTTCAGTGTACAAGTTTCAGTCAGCTCCTATAATTTTTCGTTCAACCCGACAGGTCTGCGACTATGGCAACCAGCAACCTATTATCGAGTGTATTTGGTCGTTCTCCTATTGGCCCGATACAAAAGCACATAGCTAAGGCACATGAATGTGCCATACAGCTAGAACCCTTTTTCAAAGCGGCGTTTGATGGTGACTGGCAAGAAGTTGAAAACATTCAGAAAACCATCGTCGAGCTGGAGCACGAGGCTGATGTCATCAAAAAGAATGTCCGCCTCTCTCTGCCAAAAAGCCTGTTTCTGCCTGTTCCCAGAAATGATCTTCTGGTCATCGTTACTGTGCAGGATAAGGTTGCTAACAGAGCCAAGGATATCGCCGGCATTGTTCTGGGCAGACAGATGATGATTCCTCAGGAAATGAGGGAGGCCTTTCTCGACTATTTAAAACGCTCCATTGCCACATCAGCTCAGGCAGTGAGAGCCATGGACGAACTTGATGAACTGGTTGAAACAGGCTTCAGGGGAAGAGAAGTCAATCTGGTCGAAGAACTGATAGAAGAGCTGGATCAAATAGAAAGTGATACGGACAAACACCAGATTGAAGTCAGAAAAATTCTGTTCAAACTGGAAAAAGATCTTCCCCCGGTGGATGTCATTTTTCTATACAAAATTATTGATTGGGTCGGTGATCTGGCAGATCGCGCATCAAGAGTTGGCAGCTACCTTCAATTGCTGCTTGCCCGTTAACTCTCTTTATTGGAATAACATCCATGAGCATTATCGCTGAGTATGGAACGATACTGCTGATTTTGGCCTGCCTCTTTGGTTTTTTCATGGCCTGGGGCGTGGGAGCAAACGATGTAGCCAACGCCATGGGAACCTCTGTGGGTTCCAAGGCGTTGACAATCAAACAGGCCATTATCATTGCCATCTGTCTGGAGTTTCTGGGAGCCTACCTGGCGGGAGGCTCAGTCACCGATACGATTCGAAAAGGTATCATTGACCCCAATATGCCTGAGTTGCTGGAGAACCCACAACTGCTGGTGTATGGCATGATGGCGGCTCTGCTGGCTGCCGGTACCTGGCTACTGGTTGCCACCCATTACGGCTGGCCAGTTTCTACCACTCACTCCATTGTCGGATCCATTGTCGGTTTTGCCGCTGTCAGTATCTCGGTGGACGCTGTTAACTGGGGGAAAGTCAGCTCTATTGTTGCCAGTTGGATCATCTCTCCCATCATGTCCGGCTGTATTGCTTTCATGATTTTCATGAGTGTTCAGAAGTTGATTCTGGATACTGACAACCCTTTCCGAAATGCCAAGCGCTATGTGCCGGTCTACATGTTCCTGGTCGGTTTCATGATGGCTATGGTCACCCTGATTAAAGGGCTCAAGCACATTGGCCTGCCTCTGGATTACCAGGAAAGCATTCTGATCTCACTGCTGATCGGCCTATTGGTGATGCTGGCGGGAAAAATGGCTCTATCCAAAATCAAGGAGGATGCCCAGGCAGATAAGGCATTTCACTTTTCCAGTGTTGAAAAAGTCTTTGGCGTGATGATGATCTTTACTGCCTGTTCCATGGCTTTTGCCCATGGTTCCAATGATGTGGCCAACGCCGTAGGGCCACTGGCGGCTGTAGCCAGCATTGTCACTAGCGGTGGCGAGATTGCAGGTAAAGCAGACATGCCAAGCTGGGTTCTGCTCTTGGGTGCAGCGGGTATTGTTGTGGGTCTGGCCACCTATGGGTACAGAGTCATGGCAACCATAGGCACAGCTATCACCGAATTGACTCCCAGCAGAGGGTTTGCAGCAGAACTCGCTGCAGCCACGACCGTCGTATTGGCCTCCGGTACCGGGTTGCCTGTTTCCACCACTCATACTCTGGTAGGGGCTGTGTTGGGTGTAGGTCTTGCAAGAGGCATTGGAGCACTAAACTTGAGAGTGATCGGCACTATTTTCATGTCGTGGTTAATCACTCTACCCGCCGGAGCCTTCCTGGCTATTGTCTTCTTCCATATCTTGAAACTGATTTTTGGCTAATAAGAGGGCTCGTTCGTGAGCCCTCTCTCTCAACCCTTTACTTCTCACTCAAGACTCCTGACGTACCTATCCCGGAAAAGGGCTGTTATGATGCTAAAAAGGCTGTTGATTTCGACCGTAGCCTGGCAGTCAGGCAGCCATGGGCAATAGAATCTGCTTTACATCACTTTTAGTGATAGAAGACTGCTCAAGGTAAAAGCCTGGCACTTTTGTTTATTATTTCTGTCCAATTTTCGAACGATTAGAACCAAGGACCTGATAATGTCTGGAATCCAGCAACCTGATCTGAAAGCAGTCCTGTCCCGGTTGATAGAGATTCCCTCTGTCAGCTCCACACAGCCTGAGCTGGACATGGGCAATATGCCGGTGATTCATGAATTGGCAGGCTGGCTTGAAGCCATGGGATTTTGCTGTGAGATCATGCCAATACCGGAAGAACCGCTGAAAGCGAATCTGATCGCAACTCTGGGTTCGGGACCCGGTGGATTGGTGCTGGCAGGACATACCGATACAGTGCCTTACAATGAAAACCTCTGGCAATGCGACCCTTTCTCCCTGAACGAATCTGATAACCGGTTTTATGGCCTGGGTATCTGTGACATGAAGGGATTCTTTGGTCTCGTGATGGAGGCTGTAAAAGATTATCTGAAGGCGCCTCTGAAAGCGCCTCTGATTATTTTGGCTACAGCAGACGAAGAGTCTTCCATGAATGGTGCCCGGGCTTTGGCTGCAGCAGGCAAACCCAAAGGTCGATATGCGGTGGTTGGCGAGCCAACAGGCATGCAGCCTGTCTACATGCATAAAGGCATCATGATGGAACGCGTTCGGATTCTGGGGCAGTCTGGCCATTCCAGCAATCCAGCCCTGGGCAAAAATGCCATGGAAACCGCCCATAAAGTGATGACCGAAATTATGACGTTCCGGGAAGAACTGTCTCAACAATACAACAATCCGGGCTTTGCTGTACCCACGCCTACGATCAACCTTGGCTGCATTCATGGTGGCGACAACCCAAACAGAATCTGCGGCCACTGTGTTCTGGACTTCGACGTCCGTCTTTTACCCGGTATGGACAGTCGGGAATTGAGAGAAAATCTGAGGCAACGCCTTCTGCCAATTGCCAGAGCAGATAACGTTAAGCTGTCTCTGGAAGCTATTCACGACAGTATTGACCCGTTTGATGGCTCAGCCGACTCTCCACTGATCAAGGCCTGTGAAGACTTAACCGGCTATTCTGCAAAATCTGTCGCTTTCACCACTGAAGCCCCTTTCTTCAGCCGAATGGGAATGGACACCGTTGTGTTGGGACCTGGCGATATTGACCAGGCTCACCAACCCGATGAATACCTTTCTATAGACAGAATTAATCCAACGATTGAGCTGTTAAGATCCCTGATACGACGATTCTGCCTGTAATCAAAACCGGAGATGCTGGTCGAAGATAAATAGGGCATAAACCTTTGTTAACCCTGTAACCCAGCAATAATTCTGAAGCAGAATGAACGAGATGCATCAGCAGCTATGAGCTCAAACAAAAAAGATTACGTGAAGTTTTTCCGGCAGAGTTCGCCTTATATTCACGCCCATCATGGCAAAACGTTTGTCATCACACTGGGCGGTGAAGCTCTGGCAAGCCCAAACCTGAACAATATCATCAACGATATTGCCCTGTTGAGCAGCCTGGGAGTCAGACTCGTTCTGGTACACGGTGCCCGACCACAGATAGAAGAGCGCCTTAGTACCCGGGGGCTTGAATCTAAGTTTCATAATGAAAAACGAGTGACTGACCGTCAGTGCCTGGAGTGCGTGATGGATGCGGTGGGCAATCTTCGTGCTCGTATAGAATCGAAGCTTTCACTGGGTCTGGTCAACTCTCCCATGCACGGAGCCAGCATTCGGGTCATTAGCGGCAATTTTGTGACGGCAAAACCTTTAGGTGTGATCGATGGACAGGATTTTCTCCACACCGGGGCTATTCGCAGAATTGACAAAGAGGCTATTCAACAGCAGCTCGACAGTGGCTACATTGTTCTTCTCTCTTGTCTTGGCCACTCCCCAACCGGGGAGCTCTTTAACATGGAGGTGGAGGAAGTCGCTACTCATACGGCCATCAGCCTTGAAGCCGAGAAATTGCTTTTGTACTCAAAGCTTGAGGGCGTGCAGGACCCTCAGGGTCAGCACATCAGTCGTCTCTCTCCTCAGGAAGCCGGAAAAGTGCTCCAAAGTTTGCAAGGTGCGAGTAGAAGACTGCTTTCTTCCGCGATCTCTGCCTGTCATGGGGGGGTCGATCGAGCACAGCTGATCAGTTATGAGCAAGACGGCTCATTGCTGCTGGAACTCTTTACCCGTGATGGCTCAGGTACAATGGTCTCGCGTGATCGCTATGAAGAAATCCGTGCTGCCAGCATTGAAGATGTGGGTGGTATCCTCGAGCTCATCAGACCTTTGGAACAAAAAGGCATCCTCAGAAGACGTTCAAGAAAAGAGCTGGAGCGTGAGATTCGTTTGTTTCGAGTCATTTCCCTGGACGGCATGATCATAGGCTGTGCCGCTATCCATCTGTTTTCCGGTGAAAACACCGCAGAGCTAGCCTGTCTGGTGGTACACCCGGATTACCGGGAAAAAAATCGGGGGGACCTGCTCCTCAGCTCAATAGAAGAGCAAGCTGCACAGCAGGGAATGGAGATACTTTTTGTCCTCACCACCCAAACCAGTCACTGGTTTGTAGAGCGTGGTTTTGCAGAATCAACACAAAAGTCTCTGCCTCAGGAAAAGCGCAATCAATACAATCCCGAGAGACAATCAAAGATACTGGTCAAGAAACTCTGAGATTGCTTCTTATCGTTGGCCCCTGATTTGGGGCCAACTTACTCATCTTTCATATTCAACCAATCATTAGCCCATGCAATGCTGTATCCCAGCGGCCAGCTGAGACCATAATTCTGACCTTTGTATCTTACAGACTTGCTGACCAACAAATGAGTATCCGGTTTTAGCCCTAAACGATCCAATAGCTCTGCCATATAAATAAACTCAGCACATATTCTTTCTGGCGAAGCTTTCCTCGGCACGCCACTGCTGGAGAAATCTTCCTCCAGAGGAGGGGTTTGAAACAGTATTGAGTAATCTATGATTATCTATCATAATCTCATACTATGGATAAGAGATTAGTCAAGATTGGTGAAGCAGCTCGCTTGCTGGGTACTGACCACTCAACATTGAGGAAGT
>NZ_JBPCXO010000477.1:0-4830 GCF_051008435.1 Endozoicomonas sp.
AGAGAAGTTACCGCTGTATTTAGGTTTCTTCGAGTGTCTGCACAACATCAGAAAACGGGGAAAAGCAGCTCTCTCCGGTCTTCTGGAGGTGCTGTTTGGATAACTCCCCGGAATCCATTAAGAGCCAAGATCCATTGGTTGTCGAAACAAGGTTTTCCTGGATTGGCTGACTTTCTGTGAGCGGTTGGGGTACAAAATTAATAGGTGAGGCTTGTTCACTCACTGGCTGACTTATTTCTGGTTCTGGTGAACGGCTGGAGGATACGGCTGGCTCATGGAATACTACGGATCGACTTAATTTGGGTAAGGTTTTGAGTGCACTTTTTACTTCTCTTGCCGTCAAAAACTCTCGATTTCCCCAATTCCTACCTATGCGCCTTTCCAGGTAGGTTTTCATATTGATCGCATAGCGTTTTTCATTTTCTCCCAGCCCTTCGTTGTCAGGAGAGACGGTGCGTGAGGACTTGGAGACTTTGCCCAGATTCAGTAAGACCGCATGGCCTGTCGGAGACAGCGCTCTCAGAGTATTGAGTCTTTCTGCTCGGGGGGTAGCATCCATTGTTTAATCTCCTTATGAAACAATGCGATTGAAATGAGGTAAGATTTGAGTTGCTTTGTTTAGCTCATAATCTTATTTGCATGCCATTTGCCGAGCTTTTGACTTATCATCCAGGAAGAAGTTCCCTATACAGTTCATACACTTATTGTCTTTGAGGCTGATAAGCAGCTATCTTCAGAGACCTTTTCATCCCGCCCCCTTGCGATATACCGCTGGCCCCCATCGGTTTTTAATTCTTGCAACCATGGTCACACTTCTCTAGAATTCCCCGCTCTTTGTATGCTGGGCGTGGTGTGCAGGCATCTTTCAGGTGACTGTGTTTTCCTGTCCATCTCCTTGCCTTACTACTCTCTGAATGGAACGTAAGTTTCGTCCAAAGCGTGGGAGGCTGTTTAACCCGTAAGGAGCAAATAATGCGTCATTACGAGATTGTTTTTCTGGTACATCCTGACCAGAGCGAGCAAGTACCAGGCATGATAGAGCGTTACACTCGCGCTATCAGCGAAAACGGCGGTCAGGTACACCGTCTTGAAGACTGGGGCCGTCGTCAACTGGCTTACCCAATCAACAAGATCCACAAAGCTCACTATGTTCTGATGAACATTGAGTGCAGCAACGAGATCCTGGACGAACTGACAGATAACTTCCGTTATAACGACGCAGTTATCCGTAACATGGTGATCCGTCGTGATGAGGCCGTTTCCGAGCCATCCATCATGATGCAGGCTGAAGAGAAGCGTGAGCGCCGTGATGATCGTCGTGACGAGCGTCGCGAAGAAGCCGCTCCAGAAGCTGCTGCTGAAGAAGTAGTTGAAGAAGTAGCTGAAGAAGCTGCTGCTGAAGAAGCTGCGGAGTAAGTCGTCCTTGATCCTTATGGATTAAGAACATCACCATTTGTTGAATTCAAGGAGACGTTGCAATGGCACGTTTTTTCCGCCGCAGAAAGTTCTGCCGTTTCACCGCTGAAGGCGTGAAAGAGATCGATTACAAGGATCTGAACACCCTGAAAGCTTATGTTTCTGAAACTGGCAAGATCGTACCAAGTCGCATCACCGGTACCAAAGCCCGTTATCAGCGTCAGCTGGCGACAGCTATCAAGCGTGCGCGTTACATCGCGCTGCTGCCATACACTGATCGTCACTGATCAGTCGGCAAACTTTGGAACTGAAGGTATTGCTTGATGCGTAAACTGGCGGAACTGGCAATGAAAAGCCCGAAACATTCGCTGTTTCTGGCTGTGATATTTGCTTGTATTCCCATGCTTTTCTGGCTAAGCGCGGCCATGGTATCCCTGGTGATACTGCGTCGCGGCATTGACCAGGGACTGAAAGTCCTGATGTGGGCATTGTTGCCGGGAATAGCCTGGGCCGCCTTTGGTCAGTACAGCGTATTGATTGGGCTGGTAACGACATCGTTGCTGGCTTGTATCTTGCGTCAGACTGTCTCATGGCCGAAAACCCTGCTGGCTGTTGTGCCGCTGGGAGGCCTCGTGGCTTTTGCCATGTACCAGATATCACCACAGATGATCAGTGCCATGGCTGACTCTGTAATGGAGTTTCTGAAAAAGAGCCTCCAGAGCAGTGGCAGTGAAGGGGCTTTGCAACTGGGTGAACATCTGAGACAGATTCTGGAGTACGGCGTGGCTGGTGCTTTGGCCTGGGTACACATTCTATTTTGTGTCCTGGCTCTGGTATTGGCGCGTTCCTGGCAAGCAGATCTGTATAACCCCGGCGGATTCGGAGAAGAATTCCGTCAGGTGCGTTTACCGGCTGTGACAGGAGTAGTACTTCTGGCTATAACTTTGATGGGATCGGCACTGTCACCTATGTTGACAGCACTGGTTCCCATCGCATCGCTGCCATTGTTTATCGCAGGATTGTCACTGGTCCACGGACTGGTGAAACTGCGACAGCTAGGCAGCTTCTGGTTGATTGGCATCTATATGCTGCTGATCACCCTTACGCAACTGGCATACCCGGTTATTGTTTTGACTGCTTGTCTTGACAGTTTGTTTGATTTTCGCAACCGCGTTAATCAACAGACTCAGGGCTGACAGGCACTAGGTATAAGGTAAGGGGCTAGCGATGGACGTTATCCTGCTAGAGAAAATTGCCAATCTTGGCAACCTGGGCGACAAGGTAACGGTTAAAGCCGGTTACGGTCGTAACTTTCTGATTCCTTTTAGCAAGGCTGTGCCTGCTTCTAAGGACAATGTTGAAGCTTTTGAAGCTCGTCGTGCTGAGCTGGAAAAGGCTGCTAACGAAAAGCTGGCTGCTGCTGAAAAGCGTGCAGCTGAAATGGCTGAAATCGAACTGACCCTGACCGCTAAAGCGGGCGACGAAGGTAAGCTGTTCGGTTCTATCGGTCCACGTGATCTGGCTGAAGCCATCACGGGTGCTGGTTTTGAAGTAGCCAAGAGTGAAATCCGCATGGCTGAAGGTCCTATTCGTGCTACTGGCGAATACGACATCGGCATCCAGCTGCACACTGACGTGGCAGCTGCTATCAAGGTATTTGTTGAAGCTGAATAAGTTCGGTTTTAGCTACGCTTGATACAAAATACCCGTAGGCTTTGGCTTACGGGTATTTTTTTATCTCTGATTTCTGCACATCCCATAAAGCCAGCTATAAATATGAGCTGAGAATTCTTACCGGGATGTTGGTAATTGAATAAGAAGAAAAGAGTCTGCTGTGGGCTGAGCCTTTTGCTATTGTCGGCTGTCCTTTCTGCCCAGCCTTTCTATTGTTCTCAATGTAATCGATTTCTAGCCGGGAATTCCTGTAGCCTGCATCAGGGGCGTGGTATACCGTTTCTTCCCGAGTTGAATTTATTTCTGACCTATCAGCCCCCACCGGGCTCAGATGAGCCATCTATTCTTGACCTCACTCAGGGCAATATCAGTTTTCAGGATATGCAACAGGCTGTGCATGGGTCTGGTTTTGAAGGATTGAGTTCCTCAGCGCAGGTTGTTCCTGTCCCTGCTCAGAATGTTCAACCAATCAGTGTCAAAGACAGTCGACTGAAGAATTATCTTTTAAGAAGTCGTAAGGCTACGTTGAGGGAAATCAGGAGGCAGGTAAAAAAAATCATTCCTCACAATGATTTTATTGGCAGCAATAGAAGGGAGTTACTGGCGGCTTGTCGTAATCAAAATCAATGGGTGTACCTTCACCTCGTCTTCGAGCAGGAAGTCATAGTGCTCTGGCTGGACGGTCACGATGCAG
The DNA here is from genome assembly GCF_051008435.1 of Endozoicomonas sp. GTDB lineage: Bacteria > Pseudomonadota > Gammaproteobacteria > Pseudomonadales > Endozoicomonadaceae > Endozoicomonas_A. Next base: position 3,785 of record NZ_JBPCXO010000477.1, read on the forward strand.
CGCACAGTTTCGATAATTATGGAGAGGTTTACTTTCTGCTGCAGGAATTGCTTCACTCAATGGGGCTGAATGCAGTGTTTCACTTCTCAATAGAATCTTCTGAAGAAGTGTATGAGGTCTCCTCTGATTCGGGAGTGGGGGACTCAGAGAATGGGTCTGTGGGCACTGTGAGTCAGTATGACTCAGCAGCAGAAGCATCCGATCTCTCTGATTTGAGCGATTCCGAGGATGAGGATGTTGAATTGGGCCGTAAGTCTCCATGATCCTGAGATAGAGCTATCAATGAAGCTGCCCCATGTGTTTCGCTGCTTAAACTTCAGTCAACGGATTATTTTAATCCTGTCATATTAAATACATCTTATTGTAATGCCTATGTCGTTTAATGAGTCTGGCTTAGACAAGAATTAAAGCTGGCTCGCAGTATAGGTGTAACATGAGCAAATATACTTTTGATCCGACGGTGTATAATTCCAGTGACAACAAGCCGATCTCGGCAGTGCTGGAAAAAGAACTTTCTCGTCGTGGTGTTTTGAAGCGCGGAGGTGCGCTGGCAGCATTTACCGCGCTGGCCAGTCTTGGTTTGACCGGCTGTAACGATGACAACTCTGATGATGTTATTACCCCACCTCCCTCTGGTCTCTCTCTCGGTTTTGAATCTATTGCTGGCTCCAAGACAGATGCCGTGTCTGTACCCGCCGGTTATACCGCTCAGGTTCTGGCGCCATGGGGAACGCCTCTGAATGATCAGGCAGCAGAATGGAAAGAAGACGGTACTAACACTTCTGAAGATCAGCTGAACGCTACCGGCATGATGCATGACGGTATGCACTTCTTCCCGCTGGATGGAAGCAGTACAGAAGGCCTGCTCTGCATGAATCATGAATTTATTGATCAGAACAGACTGCATCCGGCCGGGGCTACTGTTGACATCCTCCCCGCCCTAAAGGACGGGGATTCCTACAGCTAGACGGTCATGCCCGACCGCAAGAATGTTTCTTGCTGCGTTTACGTCACGCAGATGTTCAGCTCCGCACTCTGAACAGACC
>NZ_JBPCXO010000478.1:0-14121 GCF_051008435.1 Endozoicomonas sp.
CGTTCTAGACAGCTTCGATGGATTCGTGAGAATAGTTGACCTATTTAATCGAATTCATCGAATAATTGGGCCGTTCTTTCTGGAATTTAGGCCGAAATAGTCTTAAGTCCGACAGGCTCCTAGATCAATCTAATCGGGAATATTGCTGTGTCCGGATTCAACGGGTTCAGGGGGATCGTGGTGTGTGCCATTGCCACCCTGTTCTGTACCTATCAGTTCATGCTGCAGGGAGCGCTGTCATTCATGGTCCCTGAGCTGACGGACAGCTTGTCCCTGGATCTGACAGAAGTCGGATTCCTGTCCAGTGGTTTTCTCTATATCTACATCCTGTTTCAGGTACCTGGCGGGATGGCAGCCGATCATTTCTGCTTAAGAAAGTTGCTGTCCGTGAGCTGTTTGTTGATGGCTCTGGCTGTTTACTGGTTTTCAATGGCTGAATCTTATACAGAAGCCTTGTTGGCCAGAGGCCTGATGGGCATCTCAACGTCACCGGCGATTGTGGTTTGTATGACACTGGTCGCACGCTGGTTTCCTGACCGCTGGTTTCCAGTAATGAGTGGGTTGGTCGAGTCTTCTGCGCTGATTGGTGGAGCGATGGGGCCGATGTTGATCCCGATGCTGATGGATCATTCCGACTGGCGCGGCAGCATGGAGGATCTGGCTTATTTTGGTGTGTGGTTGTCTTTACTGGTGTTTTTATTGGTAAGAGATGCACCCAAAGAACCGGTTAATCCGGAAAAACTGCAGTCAGCCAGAGACTATGACTGGCCGTCACTTATTTTTAATTCAGGTTTTTGGCTGTGTTGCCTGTTTGGGTTTGGTGTGTTCGTTGTGATTAACAGTTTTGCCGGACTCTGGTGTGTTCCTTTTCTGCATGAGCGTTTTCCCGGTGAATCTCTTCGAGTGAGGGAGGCGGTTTCACTGATTTATCTTGGAGCGGCGATCGGAGTACCATTACTGGGTCTGCTGGCTTCACTGACTCGTATGACCCGGGGGGTTATGTTGAGCAGTTGCATCATGCTGATTCTGGCCACGGTTTACGCTTTTTTTTCTGGCTGTACTTTGGATGGTATGTGTTACTGCTGCTTTGGTATTGGTTTCTTTGCAGGCGGTTACATGCTGGTCTTTGGTCAGGTCAGAAAACAGGTGCCTGAATCCATGGAAGGTGTGGCTATGGCAACGGCCAATGGTTTTATGTTGTTGGGAGGGCCTCTGGTACAACCATTGATAGGATTCCTTCTGGGGAATCAGTCAGAACAGGGTCTGGAAACTTTATCTCTGGAACATTACCAGATGGCCTTTTTAGTGATCGTGGGTTGTCAGTTGCTGGCGTTGTTCTGCATTTTAAGGGTCAGGGCGATAGCTAATGATTTTTCATAGGCCTCTAACCGTGAAATGAATCCTGCTGAAGTTGTTTCAGCGTCTGTGTGGTTGCTGAACTTAAATTTTTGGCTCATGGCCGTTTAGGGGGTATGCTTGCGGCATTTTTTAATCCTGCACAGATACCGTTGCAGGAAATAGAGAAGGACAGGTTAACCAGGAAATGCCGTTACTGAGATTTGACAATATAAACCTTGCCTATGGTGACCAGCCCCTGATGGATGGGGCTGAGTTCCAGATACGCAAAGGTGAACGGGTCTGTTTGCTGGGGCGTAATGGTGCGGGTAAATCCACCATGATGAAACTGGTCTCAGGCAAAATTGATGCTGACGATGGCAGTATCTGGCGGAAACCGGGGATGCGCATTGGCGTTCTCAATCAGGATTTGCCTGAACAGGACGAGAAAAAAGTTTATGACGTAGTCTCCTCCGGACTGGAAGAAGTCGGAGAGTGGATCAGTCAGTTCCATGAGCTTTCCCAGAACATCCAGACGGATGAAGATATGAAAGCCCTGGAGAAAGTTCAGCAAAGACTGGAAGCGGCCGATGGCTGGAATCTTCAACAGAAAGTAGACACAGTGATTCAAAAGCTGGGTCTGCCGGAAGAAAAGAAGATGAAAGAACTTTCCGGTGGTTGGCGCAGAAGGGTTGAACTGGCCAGAGCGCTGGTTTGCGATCCCGATCTGCTGTTGTTGGACGAGCCCACTAACCACCTTGATATCGTGGCAATTGACTGGCTGGAAAAGCAGCTTCTCGATTTTCAGGGCGCTCTGTTATTTATTACTCACGATCGTTCATTCCTGCAATCACTGGCTACCCGTATTGTCGAGCTGGATCGAGGCAACCTCACCAGCTGGGACTGCGATTACAAAACATACCTGGAAAGAAAAGCGCACGCACTGGACGTTGAGGCAGAGCAGAATGCTTTGTTCGATAAAAAACTGGCTCAGGAAGAGACCTGGATTCGTCAGGGGATCAAAGCTCGAAGAACCCGTAATGAAGGCCGTGTCAGAGCTCTTAAAGCCCTGCGAAATGAACGGATGGATCGCCGTGAAGTTCAGGGTAAAGCGAGTTTCTCTCTGGAGCAGGGCGGTAGTTCGGGTAAGCTGGTGATGGAAGTCAAAGGGATTTCACAATCCTGGGACGATAATCACATCATTAAAGACTTCAACCTCAGAGTGATGCGCGGTGACAAGATTGGCTTGATAGGAGCCAATGGTGCCGGCAAATCAACATTGCTGAGTATTCTGCTGGGTAAGCTTCAGCCTGATACCGGATCCATAAAAGAAGGTACCAAACTTGAAGTGGCCTATTTTGACCAGCTGAGAAATCAGTTGGATCTTGAAAAAACGGTGATTGATAACGTTGCCGAAGGCCGTGAGAGTATTGTGATCAATGGCGCCAGTCGACATGTCATCAGTTATCTGGGGGACTTCCTGTTCCCGGCAAACCGCTGTCGTGTTCCTGTCAAGGCATTATCGGGTGGTGAACGGAATCGTCTGTTGCTGGCAAGACTCTTCAGTAAACCAGCCAACCTGCTGGTGATGGACGAACCGACTAACGATCTGGATGTAGAAACACTGGAGTTGCTTGAGTCACTATTGGTGGACTTCAATGGTACGGTATTGCTGGTCAGTCACGACCGGGAATTCCTGGATAATGTGGTTTCCAGTACCTTGGTTTTCCAGCCTGGTGGCAACATCAGGGAGTATGTGGGTGGCTTTGATGACTGGCTTAGACAGGGAGGGGAAGTTAACCAGTTGGTGGCTGAACCTCAGACCAGTAAGCCAGGAAAGAAAGTTGAGCCCAAAGCGGAAGCGCAGCCCGAACCTAAAAAGAAAAAGCTCAGCTACAAACTTCAGAGAGAACTGGATGCCTTGCCTGGCGAACTTGAGAAGCTTGAAGAAGAGTTGAATCAGCTGGAAGAGCAAATGGCTGACGCCTCATTTTACTCAGGTGATCAGGAAGCGGTTCAAAAGACTCTTGATCGACTGGAAGCAGTGAACCAGGAAATTGAAGTGAAGATGGAGCGCTGGGAAGAATTAGAGAACATGGGCTAAAAGTAACGAGCTAATCGTTATGTTTTGATAGAAAACAGTGATCAGTTTTCACGGCTGGTCACTGTTTTATGAAAGTTTGCTCTCAGTCATGAGGGTAAGTTTACAGTTGACATTGTTCGGGCTTTTGCCATTATTCTGTCAACTGCAAACTCAACACTTTCTTAATTGTGATTATTGCTTTTGCCTACTCTCACTGCCAAAACGTCACAGCAGGCACCGTGCAAAATGCTGGTGGAGGTTGAACCTAGAATCAGGGCCAGACCGTGTCTTCCATGACTGCCCACTACAATCAGGTCAACGTCGGACTCTTCAGCAATGCGGTGTACTTCCCTTTCCGGACGACCATAAACTACATGCTGTTCACCCTTGTCCAGATGAATGCTGTCAGCCAAACGTGAAATGCGCTCTCTGGCCTGTTGTGTAATTTCATCCTGAAGGGTTGTGAGATCCAGTGGGATATCACTGCCATAAGCCACACTCAGTGGCTCTACCACATGCACCAGAGTCAGTCTGGCCTGATAGGTTTCTGCAAGCGACTTGGCTTTATCCAGCACATCGTCTGCTTCATCAGACAGGTCAATAGCAACGAGAATATGGTTATATTGACTCATAGACTGTTTCTCTCTTCCCAGTATTTTTTGTTTAGAACCATTCATCACCAATGTGACGAGTCATTATCTTAGCCGCTCAGGACATTCAGCGCTCATGGCTACTGAATTAATTATGTCCAATTTACATTCACTTTGAGTGTTTGCGAGTGACTGCAGGCATCATAGATTAAACGCTTACATTGTACGGTGGTCTGTTCTATTGTCCAAGGAAATTTGTGGCGCTATTTACAATGGAAATACAGCGCTCAGGAGCATATTGGTTTCGATATTCCGTAGTTAGCTGCACTCTTGTTATAGAAGAGTGGTTCATGGCTGTTTGATATGAATCCGTATATTTGCGGATTTATGGGTGTTCATTTCCTTGACTTTGGCAGAGAATTCAAAGAAGGTAAGCACAAAAATTCAAACGGTTGTATGAATTTCTGGCAGGCACTGTCTGAAAGGCATTGAGTCACAATATCTTTTCAGACGTCAGTGATCAGAACAACCTTTTTCAATCCGTCCGGAGAGAGATAAATGATATATCAGGGGAAAGCGTTCAAGGTCCTGACACTTGAAAGCGGTATCGCTGAGTTAAGATTTGACTTGGAAGGTGAGTCGGTCAACAAGTTCAACCGGCTGGCCATAGAAGATCTCGATAGTGCAGTAAAAGCGATCAAAGCTGATGGCTCCATCAAGGGTGTCGTTCTTACCAGTGGTAAGGAAGGTATCTTCATTGTGGGTGCCGATATTATGGAGTTCACCTCAACCTTCCGCCAGGAAGTGAGTGAGTTAACGGACATGGTAATGGGTGTCAACCGCATCTTCAGTAGCTTTGAAGATCTGGATATGCCAACAGTTGCTGCCATTAACGGCAGTGCTCTGGGTGGTGGTTTTGAGATCTGTCTCTGTGCCGACTACCGTGTGCTGTCTAACAAAGGCGGTGTTGGCCTGCCAGAAGTTAAACTCGGTATCTATCCGGGTTGGGGTGGCACTGTCCGTCTGCCACGTCTGATCGGTGTCGATAATGCGGTTGAATGGATTGCTGCTGGTCGTGAGCAAAAGCCAGATGCGGCCCTTAAAGTGGGTGCAGTAGACGCAGTCGTTGAAACTGAAAAGCTGGTGGGCTCTGCGGTAGCTATTATCAAAAGCTGCCTGGCAGGCGAACTGGATTTCAATGCCCGTAAGGATGAAAAACGTTCACCTCTGAAACTGCCTCTGCTTGAGTCCCTGATGGCGTTCGAAACCACCATGGCAGTGGTTAAGCAGCAGGCGGGTCCTCATATGCCTGCTCCTGTGGCTTCTGTCAAAGTCATCAAGAAACATGCTGAGTTACCAAGAGATGAAGCCCTGAAGGTTGAAGCTGAAGGCTTTATCAAACTGGCTAAATCGCCTGAATCTGACGTGCTGCTGGGTCTGTTCCTGAACGATCAGATGCTCAAGAAGAAAACCAAAGCCCTGACCAAGAAGGCGGGTAAGGTTGAAAAAGCAGCGGTTCTGGGCGCCGGTATCATGGGTGGCGGTATTGCTTATCAGTCTGCCTATAAAGGTACTCCAATCCTGATGAAGGATATTGCCCAGGATGGTCTGAATCTGGGTCTGAACGAAGCCAGTAAACTGCTGTCAAAGCGCGTTGGCCGTGGTCGTATGGATCCACTGAAAATGGGTGAGGTTCTCAATCATATTGTTCCAACTCTGTCGTACAGTGAGTTTGGTGATGTGGACGTCATTGTTGAGGCGGTAGTCGAGAACGTTAAGGTCAAGAAAGCCGTGTTGGCTGAAGCTGAGAGCCATGTGAGTGAAGACGCTGTTCTGGCTTCCAATACTTCAACCATCTCTATAACTGAGCTGGCTAAAGACCTGAAAAGGCCTGAAAAATTCTGTGGTATGCACTTCTTCAATCCGGTGCACGCCATGCCTCTGGTCGAAGTTATTCGTGGTGAGAAGACCAGCGAAGAAACAGTAGCAACCGTGGTTGCCTACGCCAAGAAAATGGGCAAAGTGCCTATTGTGGTCAACGACTGCCCAGGGTTCCTGGTCAACCGTGTACTCTTCCCATACTTTGGTGGTTTTGCCTCTCTGGTAAAAGACGGTGCAGACTTCCAGAAAGTCGATAAAGTCATGGAGAAGTTTGGCTGGCCTATGGGCCCTGCCTACCTGCTTGATGTTGTTGGTATCGATACCGGCTGCCATGCAGAGAAAGTGATGGCCGATGGCTTCCCTGATCGTATGTCCCGTGACTGGAAGAGTGCGATCGACGTGATGTTTGAAAACGGACGTTACGGTCAGAAGACCAATGTAGGCTTCTACAAGTACGAGCAGGACAAGAAAGGCAAGCCTAAGAAGGTTGTTGACCAAGCTTCCTATGAGCTGCTTTCTGAAGTGGCCGGCGACAGTCGTGAGTTTGAAACTCAGGAAATTATCGACCGTATGATGATCCCGCTGTGCATGGAAACCGTTCGTACACTGGAAGACGGTATTGTCGATACTCCGGCAGAAGCGGATCTGGCTCTGCTTAATGGTATCGGCTTCCCGATTTTCCGTGGTGGTGCCCTGAAGTACATCGATAGCATTGGCGTAGACAAGTTTGTTGAGCTGGCTGATCAGTATGCTCATATCAGTCCTCTGTATCAGCCAACCGAAAAACTGCGGGAAATGGCCCGCGAAGGCAAAACGTTTTACGGCGCGTAAACAGCCTTGAGCCAATATAGCGGCTAATAACGATCAACAGACTTAAGAGAGAATTGACTATGAGCCTTAATCCGAGAGACGCCGTAATCGTAGACTATGGCCGGACCCCGATGGGTCGCTCCAAAGGTGGTATGTATCGGAATGTCCGTGCCGACGACTTGTCTGCCGACCTGATCACTGGGGTTCTGAATCGTAACCCTGGTGTGAATCCCGAAGAAGTGGAAGATGTGATCTGGGGTTGTGTGAACCAGACGCTGGAACAGGGTTGGAACGTTGCCCGTATGGCGTCATTGATGACACCTATTCCCCATACGGCTTCTGCCCAGACTGTCAGCCGTTTGTGTGGTTCTTCCATGAGTGCACTGCATACCGCTGCTCAGGCTATTCAAACTGGCAATGGTGACGTTTTTGTCGTGGGTGGTGTGGAGCATATGGGTCACGTCGGCATGATGCACGGCCTGGATCCAAACCCGCGTCTGTCCAAGTACGCTGCTAAAGCCGCCGGTATGATGGGTCTGACTGCAGAAATGCTGGGCCTGATGCACGGTATTACCCGTGAAGCTCAGGACGAATTTGGTGTGAGATCTCATATGAGAGCCTGGGAAGCGACCAAAGCGGGTCACTTCAAGGACGAGATCATCCCTATGAAGGGCCACGATGATGATGGCAACCTGGCGGTTTTCAGTGAAGATCAGACTATCCGCCCGGAAACCACTCTGGAAGGTCTGGCTCAGTTAAAGCCTGCGTTTAACCCCAAGGGGACCGTAACAGCAGGTACTTCTTCACAGATCACTGATGGTGCTTCCTGCATGATCGTGATGTCAGCACAACGTGCTCAGGATCTGGGTCTTCAGCCAATGGCGGTGATTCGTTCTATGGCCGTTGCCGGTGTTGATCCTTCAATCATGGGCTATGGTCCTGTACCTAGCACCAAGAAAGCATTGGAGCGTGCTGGCCTGACGATTGGCGACATTGATCATGTCGAGCTGAATGAGGCTTTCGCCGCTCAGGCACTGCCGGTTCTGAAAGACCTGGGTCTGCTGGACAAGATGGATGAAAAAGTAAACCTGAACGGTGGCGCTATTGCTTTGGGCCATCCCTTTGGATGTTCCGGTGCCCGTATCTCCGGTACGTTGTTGAATGTTATGAAGCAGAACAGCGGAACCATTGGTCTTGCCACCATGTGTGTAGGTTTGGGTCAGGGTATTACCACGGTCTTTGAGCGTCTGTAAGACGGATCGATGGCATTCTCATGTTTTCTGGCACTTTAAACGGTGCCAGGGCATTTGATCTTACCGGCCACATGAGCGACGAAAAAAATTTTCGTCGCTCATGTGGGGAATCTGTGTGAAAGCAATGACCCCGACAGAGTCTGTCGGGGTATCCTTCCGTGATGCATCTTTAATCAAAGAAATCTGTGGATCACAAAAAATTCTCTGTCAATGTCCTCATTGGCCATTTTATCGGTAAAAAATCGACATTTTTCTCTGGGAGCGCTTGTTCTTCAATTTGTCAGACTTCACAGTAATTAAATAATCTTTTGATATTCAAGGAAATTATTGCTTATAACTGGGTGGATTAATAATTGTGGCTGTGAAACGATAAAAAAAGAGGGTCGTTCGAGAAAAAATCAGGGTCAAAGGAGGGTTTTCCTTGACCGATGTTTTTCTTGACCTTATATATTGAAACAATTTTCAATTCCCGACCTTTCTTGTTTTGGTCGCAGACAGCACTGAGTGCTTTATGATCTTTTTTTCCAGGCTGATCAGCAATACCGAAACAATGGAGCTGATTACAGGACGTGTAAGGTAGCATGGGTAAATCTTTAGTTATCGTCGAGTCGCCTGCCAAGGCGAAGACAATAAACAAATATCTGGGCAAGGACTTTGTCGTTAAGTCCAGCGTTGGTCATATTCGTGATCTGCCCACCGCAGGTAGCTCAAAGAAGCCTGTGGATCCCAAAGCTCGGGCAAAGGCCGCTGCTGAGACACGTAAGCTATCCCCTGAGCAGAAAGTCATTCACAAGAAGCGCAAGGCCAAAGAGCAGCTGATCGAAAGAATGGGCATTGATCCTGAAAAAGGATGGAAGGCCCGTTATGAGGTACTGCCCGGCAAAGAGAAGGTGGTCGATGAGCTTCGTCGCCTGGCTGCTACTGCTGACACCATCTATCTCGCAACCGATTTGGATCGTGAGGGAGAGGCAATTGCCTGGCACCTTCAGGAAGTCATTGGTGGTGAGCCAGATCGTTATCGACGGGTGGTGTTTAACGAAATTACCAAGAATGCCATCCAGGAAGCTTTCAAAGAGCCTGGTAATCTGAATATCGACCGGGTTAATGCCCAACAGGCCAGACGCTTTCTTGACCGTGTAGTGGGTTATATGGTCTCACCACTGCTCTGGGCAAAAATCGCTCGTGGACTGTCTGCAGGACGTGTGCAGTCCGTAGCAGTAAAGCTCATTGTTGAGCGGGAACGTGAAGTCAGGAGCTTTGTTCCGGAAGAGTATTGGGAAGTTTATGCTGACCTGGCCACAGGTGGCGGAGATGTCATCCGTTTTCAGGTAGCTAAAGAATCCGGTACAGCCTTCAGGCCTACCAGTCAGGCTTCTACTGAGGTTGTACTCGAAAAGCTCAGGCAGGCGGATTACAAGCTCACTGATCGGGAAGACAAGCCAACCCGGAGTCGCCCATCTGCGCCCTTTATTACTTCAACACTGCAACAGGCAGCCAGTACTCGTCTCGGTTTCAGCGTTAAGAAAACCATGATGATGGCTCAGCGTCTTTATGAAGCGGGTCACATTACCTATATGCGTACTGACTCTACCAACCTGAGTCAGGAAGCGGTTGAGAATGCGCGCGAGTTTATTGATGATCAGTTCGGCTCAAGGTATTTGCCTGAAAAGCCAAACAGCTATTCCAGTAAGGAAGGGGCTCAGGAGGCTCACGAAGCCATTCGCCCTTCCAGTGTCACAGCTCAGCCAGGATCTATTTCGGGCCTTGAGCGGGATGCAGAGCGTCTTTATGAGTTGATCTGGAAGCAGTTTGTAGCCTGTCAGATGACGCCGGCAGAATATCTCAGTACCACCCTGACTGTTCGGATTGGTGATTTTGACCTTAAAGCCAGAGGCAGAACGCTGAAGTTTGATGGTTATACCCGGGTTATGGCAGGACTTGCCAAGAAGGGTGAGGACATTATTTTGCCAGCCCTGGAAAAGGGTGACCCACTGGATCTGAAAAAGATTGATCCCAAACAGCTGTTTACCAAGCCTCCCGCCCGTTTCAGTGAAGCGGCACTGGTTAAGGAACTTGAAAAACGAGGTATTGGACGACCATCAACCTATGCCTCGATTATCTCGACCATTCAGGATCGTGGTTATGTTTCTCTGAAGAGTCGTCGTTTCTACGCTGAGAAAATGGGCGATATTGTTACTGACCGTCTGGTTGAGAATTTCCATGACCTGATGGATTACAACTTTACCGCCAACATGGAATCGGATCTGGACGTCGTTGCCCAAGGGGGCAAGAACTGGACAGATCTGCTGGACAGTTTCTACAGGGAGTTCAGCGGTAAGCTGGAGCAAGCTGAAGACGGCAGTCATGGTATGCGCTCCAATGACCCTTCTCCTACCGACATCAAATGCCCTGAATGTGGCAGAGATATGATGATTCGTACGGCCAGTACCGGTGTCTTCCTGGGGTGCTCAGGCTATGCTTTGCCACCTAAAGAGCGCTGCAAGAGTACGATTAACCTGGTACCAGGCGAAGAAGTTGAAGATGCCGACGATGAATACGCTGAAGTGAATGCTTTGCGTGCCATGCATCGTTGTTCCAAGTGTTCAACGGCCATGGAAAGTTATCTGATTGACGAGCAGCGTAAGCTTCATGTTTGCGGCAACAATCCTGATTGTTCCGGTTATGAAGTGGAAGAGGGTCAGTTCAAGCTCAAAGGGTACGATGGGCCTGTTCTTGAGTGTGACAAATGCGGATCCGAAATGCAGCTGAAGTCAGGTCGTTTTGGAAAGTATTTTGGTTGCACGAATAGTGAGTGTAAAAACACTCGCAAGCTGTTGAAGAGTGGAGAAGCGGCACCCCCTAAAATGGATCCGGTGCCCATGCCTGAGCTTAAGTGTTTGAAAGTCGATGATCACTATATTCTCAGAGATGGCGCTTCTGGCCTTTTCCTGGCAGCCAGTCAGTTCCCGAAGAATCGTGAGACCCGTGCTCCACTGGTCAGTGAGCTGATTCCTCATCAGGCAGCGATTGATCCCAAGTATCATTATCTGCTGGATGCCCCCAGGCAGGATCCTGAAGGTAATCCTGCCATCATTCGATACAGTCGAAAGACCAAGACTCAGTATGTTATGAGCGAATCGGAAGGCAAGGCGACAGGATGGAGCGCTACTCTCCAGGAAGGTAAGTGGGAAGAGAAAACCACTAAAAAACGCAAAAAAGCCTGATTCGGGTGAGCCTGAACAAGACCTTCACGGTTAGCCGTGAAGGTCTTTCTATTTATGAGAATGATTATGTCTGAGCAGTGGCGTTCCTATACCAATAAAAAACTGCACTATGCCCGATTGCAACTGGATGCCTGGGAGAGTGCTGAATCCTTTGAGCAGGAAGCCTATCGGGAAGCGTTTCTGATGCATGCCTGTCAGGCGTATTCATCCATGCTGGCAGAAGTAATTTTCCCCTATGGAAAGCAGCTGACGAAATTGGTTTCGTTGGAAGAAGTCTGCGATTTATTGAACGATCAGGATGAAAGTATTCCTGAGCTTGAGCAGTTAAAGCAGCTGGAGTCGTCTGATAGCTGGCTGGTGCATTTACAGCAGGCCTATAGCAAGCTCTCAGTGTTGGATGAAGATAGCCAGTCAGTATCAGGCAGGGTCACTGCTGTAATGATTACTTCGGATAGAGAAGATTTAACGAGTGGTGTTAAAACGCCAGAAAGTGGCAGAAATATTCTTGCATCCCTCAAAGAATTGGTAGGGCACTTTCGCAACTTCAATCTCGAATGGTAGTGCAAAGTCTTTTATTGATTAAGGTCAATGGCTGATCGATTTCGATGTTTAGTATTAGTGAAACCGGTTTCATCTGGTGCGTGTCTGAGATATATTGTGCCTATATTTGTTCAAACGACGAATGATTATGGAAATGTTTTTGCACTTCTGTTGATTTAGGAAGTACGAGGTGTTTCCTCAAAGCGATTGGTGTTTCTGAGAGGTATCCTATGACTAAGATCATGCTGTGCTGTTCCGCAGGTATGTCTACCAGTATGCTGGTTAAGAAGATGCGTGAAGCCGCTGAAAGTCAGGGTAAAGAAGTGGAAATCGAAGCTTTTGGTGCTACTTATTTTGATGAGCAGGTTGCCAGTTTCGATGTTGTTCTGCTGGGTCCCCAGGTTAAATATATGCTGAACGACCTCAAGCAACGTGCTGCTGAATACGAAGTGCCTGTAGAGGCGATCAGTCCTATGGACTATGGCACGATGAATGGTGCAAAAGTACTGGATTTTGCTCTGTCGCTGAAAGCCTGATCCGATACAGACTTTAGTGTACCTGTAGTAATACAGGTGCACAGCCTTCCGGTACGCAAGGGCTCTGGCAAAACCTCCCTCCCGTCACGACTTTTCTTCCGCAATCTTATGACCTATTGCATCATGAAGCACAATGCTGCATGATTTCTCCCTCTTATACGCTATTTATGGAACGAAATATGGCTGCATCGTTTTTGGAAATTGTGGAACTTCCAACAGGCGAAATTGTTCTGCGACGCAGTGATGAAGATGGCGAGCCTTTGCTGACGATGAAGTTCTCTGAAGAGGCCAAACAGTATCTTGAAGGTGAGCATCTGCAAGTGGCTAAGGCCATGTTTGATGCTGGCATGCAGGAAGTTGCTGAACTCACTAGTCCGCAATCTTCTGAGGAAGAAATTCCTGAGAACAGAGTACTGCACTGACTCTATTTTCATTATTGCGCTATTAGCATTCATGCAACCTGTCTGCTGCGAATAGCCAGCCCCTGGCACTGTCCATTCTGGGCTGCATTTTCTAGCTTGCTTAACCATCCTTTATCCAAGTGTCCCAGCCAGCTGACAACAGTGTGGCTGGTTCCTGAGGCAAGCGCTTTCTGGGTGAGTTCCAGTGTCTGATTAACATCAGTGGAGCTGAAGATCTGCACTTTATCCTGGTTCAGTTTGCAGTTTTTCAACCACTGCAGAGTTTTAGTGTCTGACTTATCGGCCAGAATCAGGGTTAACCAGCGTTCACTGTCGCTGGATAACTGACTGAGTATGGGAGTGAGAAGTTGCTCGGCCTGCCAGGGGTGTCCTGATAGGATCAGCTCGTTAATGCTGGCCTTTGCAGGTTCTTTTCTGACCCCTGATGAAGTCTTTTTCAGTTGAGTACGGTTAATGCAAACTGTATTTTTCTGAAGGCTTGCGGGTGAATATATGTGCCTTTCAGTGCTTGTTCTGTACAGCATGACTCCTTCCTCCTGACTAAGCCCATTTGCAATAAGATTATTAAAGAGCAATAGGAATGGGCCTGGCTCACTGCAGTAAATGATAATCAGTGTTTCAGTAACAGATTATGACTGGTTACGAATCACTCCGACGCTGAGTCCTTCAATCGCAAAAAAATCCTGGGTAAGATCTACGACAATGGTGTCGAATTCTTCATTCTCAGGGTGAAGTAATACTGTGTTTTTCTGTTTCTCGAATCTCTTTACCGTGACTTCATCTTCAATCCGGGCAACGACAACCTGACCGTTTCGTACGTCTGTTGTCTTGTGAACAGCCAGAAGGTCACCATCTAGGATTCCAATATTTTTCATGCTCATACCTTTGACTCTTAGCAGGAAGTCAGCAGCAGGATTGAAAAAACCAGGGTTAAGCGCAAGATGATCTTCTATGTGTTCCTGGGCAAGGATAGGGTTGCCCGCAGCCACCTGGCCAATAATAGGGAGCCCATCATTATGACTGTCTGGAATACGGATGCCGCGAGAAGCTCCAGGAGTAATCTCGATAGCGCCTTTACGGGCCAGTGCTCTAAGATGTTCTTCTGCCGCATTGGGAGATCGAAAGCCGAACGTTTTGGCGATTTCAGCTCTTGTCGGTGGGAAACCTGTCTCTTCTATATGAGATTTGATCAGGTCGAGTATCTCGGATTGCCGTTTTGTCAGTTTGATCATGGTTATTTAATCTGTGTTTTTATACAGTATCTGTAATTATATACAGTATTATTGCTGTGGCAAGTTATTATATTCAGGCTTGATTACAGAGCTATCTCTTTATCACAAATCCCAAACTTGACTTATCCTTTTCAGCGATGAGTCAAGGTTATGTTGCCATTACCTCCTGAACAATGGGCGGAACTTACTTTTGGGTGTGCAGATTTGGGTGATAA
>NZ_JBPCXO010000479.1:0-3084 GCF_051008435.1 Endozoicomonas sp.
TAAGACTGCTGCTCCTGAGCATACACCGCCATGCCTTCAACATCGTCCACCAGCGCACCACCAACTTTAGCGACAGACTCCAGCTTAACGCCGTCGTCTTCGTTAGCACCAATCACCCAGACACCGGCACCTTCTTCACCCACAAATAGCTGTTGGGTCGCTTCATTGGCAACACAACCTTCAGGCTGACTGTCGACTTTGAAGGTACGAACTTTGGTTCCGGCAATGCTCATTCCAGGAGCCTTCAGCCCATGAACAGCTTTAAGTCGGTATTGCTGATAAGTCCCATCCTTATCATTGACGAAAACGTCAATACGGCCCGGCTCGGGCTGGTACATACAAAGGCCATAAATTTCGGACAGATCCGTCTTCACCTTGCCGGACTCGGTCAAGCGACCGGTTTCACGGTCAATGCTGTAAACAGCAATACTGTTATCGGTCCGGTTACTGGCCGTTGCTACATCGACCGTTTTTCGGCCCAGTGAGAAGTTATAACGGACATCCACATTATTCAAACGCCCTGTTGTGAAGGCCTGCAGTTCCCTGCCCTGAAGGTCATAAACAAACAGTCCCTGCTTTTTATTGGTCCCCAGCACCATGCTCTGACGGGCATTTTCAGGATTGACCCAAATAGCCGGATCATCAGCCACGTCGCCAAAACGTCCCATGGAAGGTGTTTGCACTTCAGGCAGGATGGTTACCAGCTCACTGTCTTGTGTTGCTTCAGACTTTGCCCAATCCAGATCGGCAGCCAGATACTGATCTGTTTCATCATCAAACAGGCCCACACGCAGTGTCGAATCGGTTTCCCGAGCCACAGCCACTGATTCAGGTGCTTCTGCTCCTGCCACTTTGAGCGCAAATGCCTCTTCGACGGTTCCACCTTCCACTTTGTAGCCACTGAGGGTAGCCACTGAGGGTAGCCACTGAGGGTAGCCGTATCAGGATCAACCACCATCACACCACCAGGGAATGCAGAAATACCGGCTACATTCACAGCAGTAGAACCGTGCGGCTGTACCAGTTGAATGACCTGACGACCCGGTGCTGCTTCAGGGTGTGCACCCTATTTCCACACCCCAACGCCTTCTTCGGCGACATAAAGAGCATTCGTCGTATCATCAACACTGCAATAGCTGCTAAGCGGTGGCAAATTCAGATCACGAACTTCCCTCGCAAAGGGTTGTTGAGCTTCCCCGTCAACCACCAGCCACTGCTGACCGGCTCCCCGCCCATTGAGCATAAACAGGTAAACGTGTTGCTGAGTGTCGCGATAGAGACAAATACCATCGATATCAAAGGTGGGAGATGGCAGGCTCGCCAATGGCTTGAGAGTTCCCTCTTCCGTATTTACGGCCACCAGCATAGGGCGGTTGGTTTCCTTGTTAACACTGGCAGCCAGTAATACCGACTGCCCCTTAATGGTCACGTCTTGTCGTATATCCAGCAGTTCATTACTGCCATTGATCTGACTGAGAACCTTGCCATCTTCGTTCAGTAGCAAAAGCCCTTTGTTTTCACTAGTGACCAGCCAAAGTGATTGATCTTCACTCCCCAGAGGTATGACTGTTTCACCCGAAAGCCCTTGGGCATTCTGAATGGCACTGGCCTTCAACTCAGGATCATTGCTGCAACCACTCATAGCAGCCATCATGGCTACCAGACTGACCGTCATAGATAACTGTTTTATTGTCGTTTTTATCATCATCAAATACATTCAGCTTTAGGCTGTTTTTTTATCGTCAGGGGGAACACTAAGGTTGATTCCCCCTACAGTATTCTTCAGCTATTAGAAATTACTGAGAGTGACACCCAGTTTCCAGGCAGTGCCATACTCTTCATACTGAGCGTTGTATTTCTCTTTACCGGTGTACTTATAGAAAGCAGCATCGGTGAGATTCACCGCCTGGAAGAAAACATTCAACTCATCGGTTAACTGGTAGCTGGCCGTAAAATCAATCTGGGTATAATCATCAACGTTCAAGGTAGGCCGCTTCGCGGCGACTTTTTGCCCAGTGCCTGCTTGAAACCACCTCACTATCACCAGCCATTGTCTAACCTGAGTTTTCAATTAACATTCAAACGGAAACTCGAACATTGCAAGTTGTAAAAAAATTCTCACTCATTTGGATAGCAGCCTTCAGCACGGTCAGCTCAACTTGTTGCGCACTGGACGAGAGTTTTGCTTTATTATTTATGGCTCTCAGCAAAACACTTATGACCGCCCAACAACTTCCTGTTGAGGTCACATCCACGCAAGCTATATACCTCAAAGAAGGTAATGTCCTGCCATTCCCTGGCACGCAATGCATGTATACGGAAATCGAAGGGGAGCAGGTGTGCTTCGGGAACAACGCTACAACCCAGATCCGGCTCCAGCCCACCAAAAGCATGAAGCTCGGACTATCCCCTCAGAGTATTTCACAACTGAAATACAACGCATCACTACCACCACCGCCTCCTGAACTTCTTCCTGGGCAGGTTATATTCCCTGAGTTTGACTCGGGGACTAGAGCTGTCGCTACTGAAATACAGAAAGGAGTTGATCGACACTATGAAATCACTGAAGCCGTCAAACAGAGCCGGCGGCTACGGTTATTTCGCAGCTCCGGGGAATACATAGATGGAGTGGTAAATGAGGATGAACAGGAGGAAGAGGATGAAACCACCGAGTGGTATGCATTGGAAGAGAGCGAGAATGAGCCTGATGACTCCAATGAAACAAATATTCGATATGACGAGCCAGCCCATGGGAGAATTCCCTTAAAGCCTGATACCCGTTACTGCATACTCCGTCGCTCCCATAATAAAAGCCAAATAAGCAGTGCCTCCCCTTGTGATGGAGAAGGGGCAACAGGCAATGAAGGCAATGAAGGCAATGAAGGCAAATCAAGTACTGAGAATACCAAGAACCAAGAAGAAGAGAATGAAGGCACGAGCGAAAACACGTCAGAAAGCATGGGTACAGAAGAAACCCAGCATGTAAATTTCGAGCCTTGCCCAACCTGTGGCGGATCATTTTGTGAGCACCTCGAATTCTACTTTGATGCCCCCAAAGCCGTAAAGCCCAAAGCCGTAGAGTCC
>NZ_JBPCXO010000480.1:0-1735 GCF_051008435.1 Endozoicomonas sp.
GCTGTTTTACCATTTATGGGAAAAAATGGTGAAGGTGAGAACAGTTTGTATAGAAGCTTGAATGGACAGGAGAGCCATCAGGTAAACTTTCTCACTGAAATTGTCTTAAGTCCGACAGGCTCCTAGCGCTTCATCAAAATCACCATCCACTTTACAGACGTACTGAATATCGCAGGCGGTTAATAACGGCACGCCTGACCGGGCTTTTGTATTCGACAAATGACTTTTAATGTAATTCCCTCTCATTCTGAACAGCTCTTCCAGGTCCACCTGAGAATCCATCAGCGTCTGACAGGTTGTAAGAAATGAGGTCATTCTTGCCAATACCATTCTTGCCAATACCATCCTTGCCAATACCATCCTTGCCAATACCATCTCACTGCTGGTTTTTAAATCACCTTCTGATTCAGGCAGTGTGTAGCTACTAATAATGGCGGTCGCTCTTTGCAGAATACCAAACAGTTCCTGTTGCAATTCGGGCAGCGCCTGAATGGCTGCAACAAAGGCCTTGTCATCCTGATTCGAAACAACCTGTCCATGTTCAAAGTGACTGGCATAAGTTTGTAAGTGCTTTCTGTGCTCTATGACCTTCCCAAGACGTTCATTGCCATCTGCCAGACAGGCTTCACAGCTCCCCAGTTTGATTGCCAGCTTCTGGTCGTCTGAGAGCTGAGGCTGTTTGAGCGCTTCACGAAACAGAAACAGGGCCCTGGAAGGATTTTGGCTATGCCCCATCAATAAGCAGCTTCCGCTACCAGGGATTCAGCGGTATCAGAAGGAGCAGTAGTGCTTGTTTTGGTCTTTACCTCTGGCTCTGACAGAGCATCATTATCAGAGTCGTCACTCTGATGCCCTGACTCCGATCCCTTGTTCGATGATGTAGAAGTCACTGACAAACTACTGGACACTTCCTTCATTTGCTCAAGAAATGCATCCAGTTCAGCCTTTTCCTTCAGTCTGACTGCTTCAGCCCGACCTTGATAAGCACTTAGAACCGATAGGGCTTTCTTTAAGCTGCAATGAGCATTGGCAATAGCATCTGATTCAGCTCCTTTCAGCAGCTGGCCATCTGTCAAAGCTTGCAGGAACCCTTTTTCAAGACTGCTCTGAATGGCCCTCAGGCCATCACAGCTGGCTTTCAACTCAAAAAAGCTTCCTCTACCTTCTTCCAGCACTGCGGAAAGTTTTGTTGCCATGGCAACGACAGGATCAAGCAATTTAAGGCAGGTTTTGCCGTCATAATGGCCAAAACACAGGTCGACACCTGCCAGTGCATCCGGAAACTCATAGGTTCGGTCGACCAGAACAACATATTGCAGACGATCCAGCCAAAACTCAGCCGCTGACTGGGAGTTTTGGCCTCCCCAGGCGACTGGCAGGCAATCATCAATCACCCCTATGGATCTTCGGCACATTTCCAGCAGGATGGTTTTACTGGTGTCGGAGGCACAATGATTTTCTACCAGATCAGCAAACAGCTTGGCAAAAAGGTTCAGACTATGAGAAACCCTGCGCATATGATCCAGGCAGGGCTCCAGAAAAGTTTCTTTTTCAACCCCATATACCGTAACCAGTTTTCGTAGCTGCTCCAGCTCAATCATGACCACGACTTGACATCCTCCCCGCCCTAAAGAACGGGGATTCCTACAGCTAGACGGTCATGCCCGACCGCAAGAATGTTTCTTGCTGCGTTTACGTCACGCAGATGTTCAGCTCCGCACTCTGAACAGACCCA
>NZ_JBPCXO010000481.1:0-3187 GCF_051008435.1 Endozoicomonas sp.
TGCATTACCTGTAAAACTGATGTTTTTTAGAATCAGGGAAAACAGCCTGACTGCTTCTCAGGAAAATCCGGCAAAACTATACGACGAAAGGTGTTCTACCTGTGCTTTGAAATTCCTATACATCAAGTGAGAAAAACTGCAGAATCGAGTGGCAGAATTAAATAGCTGAAGTTCTTCATCTCCATCAATGCGTGTATACATCAGGTAAGAACTTTTATTCTCATCTCCAGGGCTTATTTTATTGTATAGGCAACAATATTACCAACGGCATCTTTTGAATTGATCCACTCAACCGCCTTAGCAGAAATAGAGATAGACAATGCCAGAAAAAATGTAGTCAGTGCACAGGTGTATTTTTTAATCATTACTGCTTGTCTTTCGTTTTTTATACTTAATGTTTTAAGTACTCAATCAGAGTTGTTTCCCGTCACTGGGTGTCTGCTTTTTATTCTATCTTTGCTGGTCTCATTGAGCTGCTCCGGGCTCTATATCAAACGGCAGAGCATCTATAGAAAAGAATAAGACGACCGACTTACATATTTTTTACACTTTTTTTAAATCATTATATGGTTTTTGACCGAGGCAACCCTTCTCTGAAAAACCATTAAATATCATAAACTTATCAATAGCTTACTTAATCAAAGTGTCTTCAATCTATTTAAAATAAAAATCGAATACTATTCGAATTTTAATTAGGAACAGAGCCTATCTTGACTCCTCACTTTTAAACAGGGATAGTTCGTACCATCGTTTCAAATACCTGTTTAAATGAACAATAAAAACGTCATTTTAATAACCAGATATTTACAAAACGACAACAGAAATTCCTAATAAGCATAAATAGACTAGCGGCCTTTCGACCAGCGGACCTTATAAGACTTCAAAAGAGCATACAGGGTTCGTAATCAGGCAGGCTCGTTCCACTTGTTGATAAAAAACAAAGAGTCGCCTCGGTCTTGCCACCATCAGGAGTTGTAATGACAAGCCATACACGTTCCTCTCGTTTTTTCGCCTCTCCATTCGCAGTAGCCTCTTCCCTGGCGATTGCTGTATCAGCAGGTAATGCTGTAGCCGGTGGTTTTGAAAAAGCGACCCTCTGGGATGCGCAATACAGTGCACTGGCAGGTGCCGCTGTTTCTTCCGTAGATGATTCCAGCGCTATCTTCTTTAACCCGGCCGGTATGGCTTTTGCGGAGTCCAATGATATTGCTCTGCACGTTTCTCCAACCTTTACCACCACCAACGGCCCTGCAGCTGGTGACAACACCTTCATTGATGGTGAAACCAACTTCTCCCCAGCGGGTGGTTTTACCGGCCTGTTCAAACTGAACGACAAGTTCACTATGGGTTACGGTGTTTATGCTGCCGGTGGTGCTGCATCTAAATATGAAGATGTCACTGTTGGAGACAGCTCAAACCCTATTGGTGGACTCTGGCCTGGCTCCAGTCCTGTAACTGGTGATTACTCAACCGAGATCCGTGTTATTGAAGCAGGCCTTGGTCTGTCTTATAGAATCAATAATAACTGGGCAGTAGGCGGCACTTATCGTCTGACTTATGCCACAGCTGATATCAACATGCTGGCAACCAAAGACTCTCCATTCGGAAAAGTCGGTGCTTCTGTTGGTTACAATGACATGAGCGGTTTAAATACTTTTGGTGTTCGTCTGGGTGCAATGTACCGCTCTGATGACAACCGCTGGGGCTGGGGAATCAACTACCGTTCTGAAGTTGATATTGAAGCTGATGGTGATTACAACTATAGAGATGGCACTGGTGCCACGGTTAAAGGGGATGCTACTGCTAAAACCGGTCTGCCAATGCAGATATCTACCGGTGTAGATTATCAGGTCGCACCAGACTGGACCCTGTTTGGTGAGATTACTTACTCTGAGTACAGCAACAACGAACAGATAAAGTTTGAGTCTGATGACGTTGGTTTAGCAGTGCCTGCTATCAACTCTAATTGGGAAGATCAGTACAACTATCGCATTGCTGCTGAATACACCGGGATTGAGAACTGGGCTCTGAGAGCAGGCTACATCTATACAACAGCCGTTGTACCAGAAGAGTATGCTGCTCCTACATTCTCCACCCCAGCTAACGCCCACTCCTTCACCTTCGGTGCTGGTACAACCATTCTAGATGGTCAAGTTGATCTGGACTTTGCAGCAGATTACAACATGGCTGAAAATGATAGTGTTAAAGGTGGTGGAAAGCTGAGTGATGCCAGCACTTCTCATCCTGGTAAATATGAATCCAACGCTTATGCGATTCATGCATCTGTGAAGTACAAGTTCTAAGACTGTTCTTCAGCAGAATCATGCAAAAGGCCGCTCATCGATCAGTGGCCTTTTTTATTTCAGAGATGATTATTCAACCCTCTCTGAGGCCCAATTGATACCAGGGCAACGATCACTGAGATTATTAATGGAGAGTTCCTGCTCTTTCAACTCCATGTCCGGAGGTTGTTGATCCCAATTGATTTTTACAACCAGCACCCGGTTGTACTCTTCGTTCCCCCAATCCTGCAATAAATAACGATTGCCAAACTGTTTCTGTAATTCCTTAACAAAACGCAGAATCTCAGTATGTTCCCAGACAATGTAAAGCGTTGAATGATGGTACTTGGTCTTGGTGACTTCTGTTGCTAATGCTCTCACCTTTTTGTAGCCAAACTCGACATTAACAGGCAGACCCAGACGAACAGCGGTCGGCTCTATGGTCGCCAGAGGTCGGATATAGTCGTAATGCTTTTGATCACCATGCCTTTCATAAACTCTGTCAGAAGGTTTGGGAGCAAAGAGAAAATCCGGCTTTGGATACTTTTCCAACAGCAAGTCTGGCAACATCAGAGACCGGTTCAACCCTCGGCAATCCTGCTATCCAAGGCCTGCTTTTGGCTTCTCGCCATGCCGGAAAATAACCAAAGTCTCTTCAGACAATTGAGCCATGGCAAAAGAGGCCATCAAACCAGTGAGCAGCATAAGAACCAGGTACTTCATAGACAACTTCTCTGCGGAAACTGAATGTGACTACAGATTAGTCGCTTAAAAACTACTAGGAGCCTGTCGGACTTATGCTTTCGAGCATAAATTTCAGTAGAACGAGTCGACAGTCTTGAGCGTTCTAGACAGCTTCGATGGATTCGTGAGAATAGTTGACCTATTTAATCGAATTCATCGAA
>NZ_JBPCXO010000482.1:0-16702 GCF_051008435.1 Endozoicomonas sp.
TGCTTCCACTTCCCTGATACAGACTTGCCCTGTCTGCTCCAGTGTCAAAAAGGTTTGGTAGGCAGGATGATCTTCGGGAATGCCACGGGAACATTGCGTTCTGGAGCATGCGGCTGCCAGCCATAGAGCTTGCTGCTCTTCATTGGCATTGGCCATGAACCTCTGAAGTATTTCAGCTTCTTTTTTGTGCAGCTCCCGGTTATACCAATGGCCTGCCTGGCCGACTCGGGCTCCGAGGTTCGGGTCGGTACCTGCCAGATGGGCAGAGACGGTACTCACAACAACAGCCGCTACTTCTTGCAGTTTGTCGTGGGCACCAGGTTGAATGCCGCTGATTACTTCAGCACTGGCGCCCGCCAAAGCACCCGCCCAGGGCTTGCCGGACATGATTTGACCTGCCAGGGCACCGACTGCAGCATGCAAGCCAGTTTTGAGTGCACCTCCTTCTTGCCAGAGTTGTGCTGTCGTCTGATCGCCTCGGGCAATGGCCTCTCTTTGTTGCTCTTGCGCGTAATCCCCCGCCCAATAAAAGCCCTGGGCCATCACCTGTTCGAGCCCCTCGTAGCTGAGACTGTCCAGCCAATGGTCCATCATCGAACCGCCTTCAATCACAGTGCTCACGGTCGTTTTTGTGGTGGTTCTGACGATGGCGTCTCTGAGTTGCTGATTCACCGGTGCACTGGGGTCGGCTCGATAGCCGGTATCGAACATTCCCTGGGTAATGGCTGCGGTCACTGTGGCAATGGCCAGTGTTTCCAAATGCTCTTTCGAGCCCAATTCCTCCAGCGTTCGCCCAATATTGCCTTTATTATTCACCAGACTGACTGAGGCCGTACTGACCAAGGCGCTGAAGCCAGCATCCATCGCTGCACTGGCGGCGGCACTTTCTAATCCACCCGCCATGGCAGTGCCATAACCCGCAGTGACACAGCCGACGGCCACCGCAATCACGGCAGCTCCCAGTGAAGTGAGTCCCTGGGATTTGTGGTCCCAATTCTCATGAGCCATCTCTACAGCTTGCCACTGAATGTCGTTTTGTTCTGATAACTCGGCCAGCCATGTCAGTCGCGGATTCTGCCTCAGGGTCATTAATGTCTGATTCAGCGGCGCTGGTCGACTGCCTAACAGCTGTTGATCAAGCTGTATCAGAGCACCTCCGGTTAATTCAAGCCGGTCGAACTCAGGCGGGTTCGGTGCGGTATGGCGCTGACCTTTTTTCCGACTGGACGTCCAAAGCAGGCTATCCCGGCGGGTCTGTGAAACAGCCATGGCCTGGTCACTGGCAATGAGCAACTGTACCGGTTGATCGCTGTTCAGTATCGCAAGTCCCCGGATTCGTGTGCCTTCTAGAATCAGCCGGGCTTTCCCGGTCAAACGACTACCGTTCGTACTTTTCAGAATCACGGGGAGGGCCGTAACAGTTTGCGACTCTTGATGGGTATGCTTGGAGGAACCCCAGCTATTGCTCCTGCGTTCGTGAGACTCTCGATGAGTTTCTTCATAGGCAGTGAGGAGAGACAACTCCATGGCATGAATATCGATCTCTGGCGCACTGATTTCTATCGCCTGGAGCACAGCACTCAGGGCCTTGATAGCCACCGTCCCACTGGTTTCTATGAGGGTGGGTAGTTGAGAAATGTGGCGTTCGTTGCTCTGGCCATGCCGGATCGATTGCGATTGTTCTCGGGAGGTGGCCACCGGTCGCATTGTCAGTTGCCCGGCTCGTATATCCAGTCTGCCACCTCGAACCTGGGTCCCTTCCAGCAGAATCTCATTGCCTGCTATTGTCACGCCTTCAGTGCCGGTGAGCCAGGCAGGTATAACGGTTTCCTGCTGGCTTAATCCGCGTCGTTCATGCCAGGGTTTGTGATCAATGTGAATGGAGTGGCTGGCTATGCCCAGCTGGCCACCCGCTGCCATTGTTCCCCCGCTTTGACTCAAACTCGTTCTGCTGGCCACGGCCAGATCGCCCCCCGATCGCCAGTGCCCTTCACTCTTGAAATGTTCTGATTTAACATGCAGCGACTGGCCTGCAGCCAATCTAGCGGATGGGCCAACCTCAACTGAACTCAGTTCCAGGTTCATGGTTTTGCCGGCCAGCAAATTCACTCCCCCCGGTCTTTTGGCGAGATACAGCGCTGGTGCCAGTAAGGTCTCCCCGTCAAGCTCCAGGGTTTGGTACCAGAGGATGTCTTTTTCCAGGGATTGAATCTGCTCAGCGGATAACGGCATGCCGGGAGCCAGCCCGAGGCGCTGTGACTCGACCCGGGCATGACTGGCTAGTCGTCGAAGCTGGTGGTCGTCACTGGCGATATCCGGTGACAGAAAGCGCATGCCTGTAGCGTGGGTGATCATGCTTCGAACCAACAGCTGGTCTCCGGCATCATCCGCCAAACGCCGGTAAGGCATCCATGGCAAACTGATGGGAGCCAGACTGTTGGCTCTGACACGAGCTGTCGGGGTTATGCTGACAAAACGCCAGGGTTGCCCGTCCTGTGCAGGACTTAAAAGATGGTGTAATCCCGGGAGATCTCCCGGCGTCCATGACTGACGGCCAGAACCATATTGCGCAGCTCCACCAAAGGGTTGGACCTGGAATGCGTTGGACGCTGATGAGTCCGTCAACCCTAATTCATCGGGCTTCGCCGAACGGAGTGTCAGTCCCGCTGTCAGTGTTTTACCGTTGAGTGAAACGAACTGCCCGCCCTGAAGTGTGGTGGCCAGCAATGGAGTGCCTTGTTCAAAGTTTTTTTCCCCTGTAGGCAAGAGTCGATCTGGAGTCACCATGGCTGAACGGAAGGCTCCGCCCACATCCATAGGCCAGAAGAGACTGGGCGGAACCTTGGTCGTTAATACGCCATAGTGATCCACCTTAAAGAGCAACTGCTGAAAATCGGTCGCTCGTACCCGATTCCCCCGATAATGTTTTTCATTCACTCTCTGTGACAGATGGCCGCTGTCCAGGGCGATATCATCCGATCGAATCGACAGGTGCTTGCTGGCACTTATCAAGCCGCCCACTGACTTTAGCCTCTGACTCTTCAGTGTGAGGTTACTGCCAGATAAAATTTGAGGCAGAGTGCCGGGTACAGCTGGTGAACGCTGCCAAACTTTACGGTGAGTGAAAGACCCTGCCCGGTGGCGACCTCTGCAATCGTCACATTGGCCATGCAAGGTATCAGCGATCAAAGACTCATCAAAGAGCACTGAACCCTTGGTGTTTCGTATTATGTCTGCCTCAACACGGGCGGCCCCTAGCGCTTCTACTCGACCCGATTCGTTGTCCAGCCAAGTCTGCCCCCTTCCTTTGCTTCCAGCTCCGGTAATGTCTAAGTCCTTGCCGCTGAATACCGTGGCTTCTGTATTGTCCAACCGTGTCGAAAGCCACTGATTGCCACCTGACGCAATCACAGCACCAGGTTGATTCTTGGTCAGTCCCGCGTTGATGGTCAGTTCACGGTTGCTGGTGATGCGGTTGAAGTTGATGACTTCCACTGCTTCGATGGACAGGTCGTCTTCACTTCGAATCGAACCGCGGTTCTCCATGTCGTTCAAAATGCGCAGCGACATAGAGCCTTGTGAGTGGATTTCGCCAGATTGACCTATCTCCATCGTCGATGCTTGCACAGAGAATTCGCCGGGAGCCTTGAAGTGGGTAGTCACGCGTACCCAGTGTTTTACCACCAGTGATAAATGCCTTTCTCCTATTAAGTTATCGTGCTTTCCCAGGGCTAATTCCTGTAGCAACAGTCTTAATTTGCCCGATGTGTTCAACCGTCCTTTGTTGTTTTTAAGCTGCTCAGCATCCACCATGACGAAATCGCCTTGGTGCTCAACCAACCCATCGGTGTTATCAAAATAAGGTGTTGTAATGATCAACTCTGGCGCCTGGACAGAGATCACTGCATGCCGGTTGTCGTGCCTACCTCTGGTTGTCATTCGGACCGGTATTGAACTGTTGGTCAGAAGATGGCCGTTTTGAAGTAAAAGCTGGTTTCGAACATTCACGGTCAGTCCCTGACTGGCTTCTATTCGTCCATTGTTGCTATTGAGATTTTTAAAGACGGAAAAGTGCAGCCAGTGACCAGCCAGGGTGCCATGTTGGTTATCCCACTCAGACAGGCTTAGCGTAATGTTACCCTGGCAGTCGATCAGTCCGCCCTGATTATTGAGTCGCTCAACATCTAACCAGGGTGTCCCGGACATATAAAGCTGCCCTCTATGGGTCCAAGATTCGGTGTTCAGATCCATGGGACAGGGCTTGTGAAGGGCATGTACCTCCCCCTCTTGAGTGACGCTGGGGGCATCCATGACCAAAGGACCAATACTGGTAATAGGCCCCTTGAGTTCGATGCCCTCTGCGGCAATTATGCTGAGCTTGCCGCCTGCATAAGCATGGCTCAGTATTGCCGTCCCCCCACTGCGTAAATTCAGCTCTTGCGCAGACTGCAATTGGGAGAGGTTCAGGTTGTCCCGGGCTTTGACGAACAGATCACCCTGGCGTGTCTGGATGAGATGGGGCCAGTCGACCCAACCGTTGGGTGCGTTCAGTGTGAAGCTGTCTGCGATCAGTTTTCCGGTGCCGGTCAGTACCGAGCCGGCTCCTGTGAGTATGATTCTCAGGTCAGGAGCCACCAGCGTGGAGTTAAGGTGAATTGTCTCCGCGCGGAGACTGATTTTCTTAAGCGAGTGATCTGGGCGAATACCTCGCTCCAGAATATAAAGCGGACCGTCGACTTGAATATCCAGCGCATTGACATTGACTGAACCGCAGCCATCACAGATCAGTCGGCGTTGAGTTGATAACACAACCCGGGCAGGCTGGCCTGCCACCTGAATGAGTCCTTCCCAATACAGCGTGCTCTGATTATTAATGTGCAAGACAATGGTTTTAACCGGGTGCCGACCAAGCGCCTCATTAGGTTGGAGTCCGGGTACATCAGATGTTGCACTCACCTGGTTGTTGAGTATTAAGCCGGCTTTACTGATGGATTCGACAGATAGACAGTAATGGCTGACGCCCTGGGCGTCACCAGGATACAAATCCAAAGCCATAACGCCACCTGGCAGGGGGCGAAGCTCATTGCTGTGCTCGCAAACATAATCATACTCACCGACCAGGGTTCGCTCTTCAAAGGGAACGTCGAATGTTGGGACTTGTGATGACGCCTGCTGCTTTAACTGCAGTTCCCTGATCGATTCCCGGCACTCACTGACAAAGCCTTCAACTACCCAGTCTTCCTTCAACTTTGGTGACAGCGGGATCAGATCCTCTTCAAGAAACCGCAGCCGCTCCTGCCAGCTGCCCAGGTCCTGGGGGCTGTCATAGTACTGTAGGAACTCACGTTCAAATCGCTCAAGAATCTGCTCCGTGCGATCTGCTCCCTGACTTTGAGAGGAAAAAATAGTGAGGCTAAGGCAAATAAGGAAGCCGACAACAAAATGGAGGATACGCAACACTTTTATCTCTCTTATTTTTGTGAGTGGATCTCGTAATGATCAGTCTCGATGAAAGCATTAATGCAACAGCAGACCATTTAAGGTGCGCTAAGAGAGCCAAGGTCACTTCCACTGTCCATACGTGGACAACAGAGTAAAGGTGACTCAATGACATGTGTCCAATGACAATGAAAGCCGGTTTTAATCTGACTGATGTGATTAGCCCTGCTATCTGGATAATCTACAGACAAGGAACTACAACATCTTTTGAAGTGTCTATCCTGTACTGAGCTGTACTGAATGGAACACCCATGCCGACACACCCTTCAATCCCTGATCTGAAAACCCTCAAGGACATCTACCAGAGCCAGCAAACCTATACCCGCGTCACACCTTTGATCCCCTGTGATGAACTGGGCGAGAAGGTTCAGGGCAAAGTCTTTGTGAAAGCAGAATCCCTGCAGAAAACCGGTGCCTTTAAATTCAGGGGAGCTCTGTATCGACTGTTACAACTGTCAGAGCAGGAGAAATCACGAGGGGTTGTTGCTTATTCCTCAGGCAATTTTGCCAGAGGGTTGGCCGCCGCAGGCGAGATTCTGGGTATCGATATTCATTTGGTCATGCCCGTCGATGCTCCAAAGAACAAAATCGAAAATGCCCGTTCCCATGGTGCTGAAATTAAACTCTGTCATGATTCTGAACCCTCAAGAGAGGAAGCTGCCGCTACCCAAGCCGCTCAGCTCGCTCAGCAACATGGCTATTCACTGCTCCACCCTTTTGATGATGAAATACTGATCGCAGGACAGTCCGCTGTCGCTGTAGAGTTATCTGAACAACTTGAACAGCTGGGGGAAACCTGCCATTACTTGCTATGCCCTACAGGTGGAGGCAGCCTTGTGGCAGGCTCCAGCATGGTCTTTAACACAAGTCACTATCCGGATACTCGTATTATCGCCATTGAACCTTCAGGTTTTGACGGCATGACACTATCGATTAAGGAAGGCTACAGAACCAGAGCCAACGGCAGACCCACCAGCTCCTGCGACGCCCTGCAGGCTCTAAGTCCAGGCAAAGCCAATTTCGCCATCGTCGAAGATTCCGAAGTCACAGGCCTGGCGGTCGATGAAGCATTCGTTAATGAAGGCATCCGCTTTGCTGCTCAAAACCTGAAGTTGATTCTTGAGCCCAGTGGCGCCATCGGCCTGGGCGCCATGTTGCAGAATCCAGAAAAGTTCAGAGGAAAAACAACCGTCGTGATTGTTTCAGGCGGCAATATAGATATTGAAAAGTACGTAGACATCATTCATTAATGACCTAGCCAGCGCTTAAGATGATCCAACAGTAAACTGGTTTCAACCGGCTTGGAGAGGTAATCGTCTGCGCCAGCAGCCCGGCACTTTTTCTCATCTTCAGGTACCGCACTGGCCGTCAACATAACCACTGGCAACATACGCAAATCCACACGCCCCCGGATTTGGCTGAGCGCCTCAAAGCCATCCATGGTTGGCATCATAAGATCCATCAATACCAGATCAATGTCGCTATTTTCATTCAATTTTTCCATAGCCTGACTGCCATCTTCAGCCAGCATCACATTAAGCCCCTGCTTCTGCAGCAGACACGACAAAGCGAAGCTGTTTCTAAGATCATCATCCACTAACAATACGGTTTCATTTTCGAAAGATTTCTCCCTTTCCTCACCTTCATCCAGGAAAAACTCATTCTCAACATGATCCAGATGATTAATCGGCTTATCTGTCAACAACGCTTCCGGTGGCAGCATCAACGAAAAAACGGACCCCTTATTCACCTCACTTTTGAGACGAATGTCGCCTCCCATTAAAAGAGCAAGTTTCCTTGAGATGGCAAGACCCAGCCCTGTACCTCCATATTGGCGACTGGTACTGCCATCTGCCTGCTTGAACATCTGAAAAATAGTTTCCTGCTTCTCCTCTGGAATACCTATCCCGGTATCGATGACTTTGAACTCAAGCCCTTCAGAGAGGTATTCATCGTCGGTACTCCAAACCGATTTGGAAATACTCAGAACCACCTCGCCCTCTTCAGACGTAAATTTAAATGCATTGGAAATCAGGTTTTTTAACACCTGCTTCAGACGCTTACGGTCGGTATGCACCCATTCAGGAAGATCGTCTGCCCGCTCAATTTTGAAATTGAGCTTTTTCTCCATTGCCAGAGGATGAAACTGATCCTGCAGACTCAAGTGGATATCAGACAATCTCAGATCCTCTTCATAGACACTCAGCTCTCCGGCTTCGGCTTTGGACATATCAAGAATGTCTTCAATAATCTCCAGTAACTCATTGGCATTGTTATAAATTATGCTAATAGAATGCAGATCATCGTCGGTCAGATTACCTTCGGAGTTCTCCAGCAACAAAGTGGCAAGAATCATCAAGCTGTTGAGTGGCGTGCGTAACTCATGGGAAACATTGGCAAGAAATTCTGATTTATACTGGCTGACTTTTTCCAACTCCTGCGCCTTGTCCTCCAGCGCCTTGTTGACCTCTTTCAGCATTGCCTGTTTTTTTCTTAACTCATCTCTGTTCACTTTCAGAGAGAGGTGTTTCTGCTCCAATTCTGCCGTACGAGCTTTCACTTGCTCTTCCAGGCTTTCAGCCAGAACGGTCAACTCCTGATTGCGATAGAAGATCTCACGCGTTTTGTCTTCAGCAATCCTCTCAGCCGCCTTTCGGGCCTTTTTCTCTCGCTGATAACGATTTTTCCAGGCTTCGGCATCCATGCCACACCCTCAGGCTACTTTCACCAAATGAAAACGAGCTTCTGTCCCCGGCCCGCTACCCGGTAAATCTTCCTGAGAAACTTCAATGGTCTCCTTGAACCAGGCGGCACACCCCTGAATCAATCCCTTAGCCAGCGGCGCAAAAGGTCTGTGAGAGGCATAATGGAGAGTCATTTCGTTGTCAGCAATGCGATCACAACTTAATTTAGGGGGATTCGCCTCGGGATATAACTTCTGCACTTCAATATGAATGTAATCCTCTACCTTCATCATGAAATCCAGTGAACCCGAAACATTCTCAAAAAAGTCTGCATGAACATCGGCAAACCGTCCGAACAGATATTCACCAAAGGCCTGAACCAGATCTTCGATTTTCGCTCCGCTAACCTGACTCAGACAGGTAACAAGATTCAGGACTTCAGCATGGGAGTAGGTTCCCAGTGAGGTATAAGAGCCCCCTGAAGGCAAATCAGCCAGCTCAATAATTTCTTCGGCAACGTCCTCAGAAAAACGATCTTCGACCATTTCCATGAATTCAGTAAAAATAATCCCTTTCATGACCCTACCCTGGTTGCTTCCCTTCACCTTGGTAGCGGCCATCAGAGCACTTTTTTAAACAGGAAAATCACCTTCTTTAATAGTGACGAACTCCCCGTTCAAATCAAACGCTCCTGAGAAAACAGAATTCCATTATTGTCGGCATAGACGAAGCCTTCCGGAACAAAATCAAGACCATGAAAAGAGACCGGCAGATGACTCTCCCCCACACCTTTTTTATCTGTCTTCATAGGATGACTGCCTAAAGCCTGAACACCCAACGGCAATTCAGCAATGATGTCGACGTCCCTGATGCAGCCATAAATGATGATTCCCGCCCATCCATTTTCGACAGCACGCTCGGCCAGCCTATCGCCCAGCATAGCTCTGCGCATGGAACCACCACCGTCAACCACCAGCACCTTACCATCACCCTTACGACCCACCCATTCACGGACCAGAGAGTTGTCTTCAAAACACTTCAGAGTCACCACTTGACCATGAAAGTTATGAACACCACCAAAGTTACGGAAGCCAGGCTCGGCAACGGATACCTGTTCTGGAAACTCATCACAAAGATCGGGAGTAGTAAACTGAGTCATTCTTTTTCTCCTTATTTTTCTTCGCTCATGGCTATTTGCAGCCACAACCAGCTGAGAAAAAGTCTACAGGAATCAATAAGCCGAAGAAGACAAGGAAGATGAATAGTGGATATAAACAGAAATGATAGAGCCCGCATGGCAGGCTCTACTCAAGAAGATTAGTTGTCAGCGAGGTACAACCAGGTTTCCAAAACTGAATCCGGGTTCAGAGAAACAGTTTCAATCCCCTCATCCATCAACCACTTGGCAAAATCAGGGTGATCACTGGGCCCCTGCCCACAGATACCGATATATTTACCTTGCTTTCTGCAAGCCTGGATCGCCATTGACAACAATTGCTTGATGGCTGGATTACGCTCATCAAAGAGATGGGCAATCAAACCAGAATCGCGGTCCAAGCCCAGCGTCAGCTGAGTCATATCATTGGAGCCGATTGAGAAGCCATCAAAGTACTGAAGAAAATCTTCCGCCATTACTGCATTGGAAGGCAGCTCGCACATCATAATGACTCGCAGACCATTCTCACCTCGCTTCAGGCCAAACTTCTCCATAATGGAAGTCACCTGCGCCGCCTCATCAGGTGTTCTGACAAAAGGCACCATCAATTCAACATTGGTCAGGCCCATTTCATCACGAACCCGCTTCATAGCCCTGCATTCCAGTTCAAAACAGTCCTGGAAATCTTCAGAGATATAGCGTGATGCCCCCCTGAAGCCCAACATCGGGTTTTCTTCATGGGGTTCGTACAGATTGCCGCCCACCAGGTTGAAGTACTCATTGGACTTGAAGTCAGACAACCGCACAATGACTTTTTCGGGAGCAAAGGCCGCTGCTATCATCGATACCCCTTCCACCAGCTTCTCAACATAGAAGTCTACCGGGCTGCTGTAACCCGACATGCGCTCGCCGACCTGGCGCTGAACATCCGCTGGCAACGTGTCGAAATTAAGCAGGGCTTTCGGATGGACACCAATCATTTTATTAATGATGAATTCCAGTCTGGCCAGACCTACCCCTTTATTTGGCAACCTTGAGAAGCTGAACGCCCGATCGGGGTTACCCACATTCATCATCAGCTTGAAAGGCAGCTCGGGCATAACATCCAGATCTCTTACCCGATGTTCAAAGTTCAGCAGTCCAGCATAAATAAAGCCGGTATCACCTTCTGCACAGGAGACGGTCACCTCACTGCCTTCCTTGAGCAGGCGAGTCGCATTGCCACAACCCACAACAGCCGGGATACCCAGTTCACGGGCAATAATTGCAGCATGGCAGGTTCTGCCGCCACGATTGGTGACAATAGCAGAAGCCCTCTTCATCACGGGTTCCCAGTCAGGATCGGTCATATCTGTCACCAGAACATCCCCTTCCTGAACCCGATCCATTTCATCGATATCGTCAATCAGGCGTACTTTACCCTGACCAATTTTTTGTCCAATACTGCGACCTTCTGCCAGCAACTCACCTTTTTCTTTCAGGATGTAGCTTTCCAGCTTTCTGCCATTGCTCCGACTCTGGACAGTTTCCGGACGGGCCTGAACAATATAGAGCTGCTGATCATCTCCATCTTTAGCCCACTCGACGTCCATTGGACAGCCATAATGCGCTTCAATAGCCATCGCCTGACGGCACAGCTCGGTGACATCCTCATCATTAATAGAGAACTGTCCCCTGGCTTCCAGATCTACATCAACCGTTTCAACCGAACGACCGGTAGTACCCGAACGACCGTAAATCATTTTGATGGCCTTGCTGCCCAGTGTCCGGCGTAAAATACCGGGTCGCCCAGCTTCTACTGCAGGCTTGTAAACATAGAATTCATCCGGATTAACAGCCCCCTGAACCACGGTCTCACCCAGACCATAAGAAGCGGTAATAAAGACTGCCTGATCAAAACCCGACTCGGTATCGAGAGAGAACAGCACACCGGAAGATCCTGTCTCACTGCGCACCATTCTCTGAATGCCCGCAGACAGGGCTACATTTCTGTGATCAAAACCCTGGTGGACACGGTAAGCAATGGCACGATCATTAAAGAGTGAGGCAAATACTTCGCGAACGGCAATCAAGACGTTTTCAGTGCCGCGAATATTAAGAAACGTTTCCTGCTGACCAGCAAAAGAGGCATCGGGAAGATCTTCTGCTGTGGCTGAGGAGCGAACCGCTACAGGTAAGTCATCACCGCCATCAGAAAGCATTCGGTACGCCTTGATAACAGACTCTTCCAGTTCTGGCCTGAAAGGTTCTTCCATGATCCAGCGACGAATTTTTGCACCCGCAGTGGTCAGAGCCCTGATATCATTGATATCCAGATCATCAAGCAAAACATGGATTCTTTGATACAGCCCGTTGCCGTCGAGAAAATCCCGATAAGCCTCTGCAGTTGTTGCAAAGCCACCCGGTACTTTTACACCGGCCTTACTTAAGCCACTGATCATCTCGCCCAGAGAGGCGTTCTTCCCGCCAACTTTTTCGACGTCGCCTATGCCCAGAGTTTCCAGGCCAACTACAAAATTATTCAAAGCAGCATTCCCCGCTCTTTCTATCTGCTTATGGCTGTTTCGGTAAGCCAGGTGCGCTTATATGCGTCCGGTTGTCCAGGAGCCTGCCGGGCTTAAGCTTTCGAGCATGAATTTCAGTAGCGCGAGTCAGCTTTTTCGTTGGATTTGTGCGAATAGTTGACCTATCTAAGCAAATTCAACGGAAAAGATGGCCGCTCTTTCTGGAATTCAGGCCGAAATCGCCTTGAGTCCGTCAGGCTCCATGCTCATGGCTTTTTTTTTGTAAAACAGACAACCATCTGATATACCGGACTCAGCCCAGTCTATCGCTTCCGTGTTTCGGTAGGCACACTATGTTAGATTTTGTTAGAAAATGAAATACCTTGAAGGAAAAAAAGTGCAAAGAACGGTATTTTTCGTCTCAGACGGTACAGGCATCACTGCAGAGTCCTTTGGACAGAGTCTTCTCGCGCAGTTTGAAGGCCATGAGTTTCAACATGTTACCTTTCCTTATATAGATTCCACTGTAAAAACCATTCAGCTGATCGAAAAGATTCACAAGATTCACAAAGTTGAACAAATTCGACCTGTCGTCTTCATGACGGTACTGAATGATGACGTCAGCCAAATGCTCCATTCCAGTGGCGCCTATATAATAGACCTCTTCCAGACTTTCCTGCCGGGTCTTGAGCATGAATTTGGTCAACATCCCCTGTACAGAACCGGTAAGAAGCGTTCCACTACCCACAGCCACAGCTACCACCGGCGGATAGAAGCCGTTCAATTCGCTCTTGATAATGATGATGGCGCCAGAACACGAAATTATGACAAGGCCGATATAATCCTGCTGGGTGCATCAAGAAGTGGGAAAACCCCCTCCTGCATTTACCTCGGTCTGCAGTTTGGCATCTTCGCAGCGAATTACCCTATTACTGAAGAAGATCTGGACGAGCCCCTTAAACTGCCCAAGCCCTTGCAGCCCCACAGAGAAAAGTTGTTTGGACTGACAATTCATCCCGGGCGCCTGGCAGGCATTCGCCACGAGAGACGCCCGAACTCGCGCTACTCATCCAGCCAGCAATGCCAGTTTGAAGTGCACACTATTGAGCAGATCTACCGCAAGGAACGCATTGCCTACATCAACAGTACCGACTATTCCGTTGAAGAAATTTCCACCCGAATCATGGATCTTGCTCACCTGAAGAGACGATTGAAGTGACTGGGTAAAATAAGCCGTTTACCGACTGCAGGCTTTCCAGCTTTGCCTGCAAAGCCTCTATACCCGTTACCATTGGAGGTGTGGGTAGGCGGCAAACGAGCGAAGCCCCAAGAGCTTACATTCAGTAAGTGACTGGGGTGAGCAAGAGCAGCCAACAACTCCACAACTTCAAGGGGAATGGGTATATACCAGCTCTGAGATCTGAAGAGACAGAGCTGCCTTTTCTTCTCTCAGTTTTGTTCTCTGTTCTGAAAGGTTACTTAATCGACTCTGGCCGTTCAGTTATTCAGTAATGCCCCGAGCTACTTTTCTCATCTCTGTATCAAGCATTTTCCGGGCATTTGACTACCCCTGAAACTCTGCGCCCAAATCAGGGTATAGCTCTGACAGCTGGTCTATGCGGTTTTTCAAGTATTTGACATCTTTGTCTTCGTCTTGCCACTGATGTTCCAGACAAGCAGAGTAAACCTGTTGCGCTGCAGAGAGCATGTCGCCTGCCAAGTCATCGAGCGGATATAGGTCAACGGTTTTTAAAATCTTAATATCTGATCGCATAAAACGAAGGCAACACATAGAATCATTAAGTTTTTCCACAGTGACTGAAAACGGGCCATCCATGAAACACAACCCCTCCTCCCAGGAAGCACCTGTCTTTAATTGAATTAACGCATCAAGCCATCCTCCCATGATATCAACAACAAAATCGTCCCAGTTTTTTCCGGGAAACTGATAGCCTGCAAGGTCAAATAAAATGATACCTATAACCGCTTTACTTATACTCCCATACACCTTATAGGAATCTGGATTTGTATAAATTAAAATTCTTCTCATTTTAACCTCTCGGCATTCGGGTACGCTGAACTAATGACCTTGGTTGCTTTATCGATCCATACATCAATGCCATTACCGTGCACAAGAATCCGGTTACCATCAGATTTATGAGTCTTGATACGCTTACCGTACCGGTATGCCTGTCGAACCGTTTTCTCAATTTCATCTCGCGACATATATTCAGGAAAAATACTTTTATTAGAGTCTTTCATGATTCTAGCCCCACCTCTCTGGTGACCAGACACAATATGATCCATGTCGATTTCAATTTTGCGCCATGAGGGCAGGTTGATGGATTTGAGTTTAGCAACCGCATCAGCCACTTTCTTCCCAGTCTTGAGCTTACCTAGTAGCCCAGCCATAGCCAAATAGGCATCACCCACCGTATGGGCAAAATCATCTAGCCCTGCCTGGGAAAACCCAGCTTCGGACAGTCATCAGCACGACAGTGTCCCTACTGCCTGGATGCTGTCAAGCTCTGCCTGCATGGTTTCTATACGAGTTCTGAGACCAATCTCCGCATGAAGGTAAGCTTGATGCTCCTTTGCCCGCTAGGCACTTCCAGGTATTTAATATCCTTATCTTCTTGCCGCCAGGCAGTTGAGTAGGGCAAATATTACGCTTTAGCTGCCTCAAGCTATCATGCACCTGAATTGGGATCTCAAGTTTTTTTAACACTCAATTCAACATCATCAAAATCAAGTACGACGGGCTTTCCTTGATAGTCGCATAGAACTTTATCAAATGGAGGTTCCTCATAATACCAGCCGTCTTCTCGAATACTGACCAATCGATCAAATATCACCCCCCCCTCAGGTATCATTAAGAGCTTCTTATTTAAGAAATCATAGACATTATCATCATTTGTTGATTCACAAATAATACAGTGCGTAGGTTTTTTTTCAGGATATAGAACTCTTGAGCTAGCTCCATTACACTCAGCACCATCACCATATGGCTCAAGTACTATCTCATCTTCTTTTCTAAGCAGACCTTCCACTAGCAGCTCCCAGTTTACCTGTAGCCAATCTTGTTTTAATGCTCCTGAGCTTTCTAATTCCGATATTTTAGATAAATTGTTCCAATAACATTCAACCAAGAGTTTAAATTTGCTTACTAGCTCCTTCAAGAAAGTCATTGTGCTAATTCCTTTAATAATTCCAGCTCTTGTTGGGTGGGAGCTCTCTTAAAGCCTTTGGTTCCAGGCAGAGCATTTTCAAACTTTATTTTTTGCAGTGTACCTTGAGGCGCTTTTGGGTGTCGATTAGGAATAAACTCTTTTACCCTTTTTGGAGAAATATCAATTACATCACCATTCTCCCTCATAATCTGTACAGCTTTATCCCCTTGTCTGGTGACACGCACGCTAAAACTATCACCCACTGAGAGGCCTTTAATAGTTTTAGCCAAGTGTTTAGCCGCTCGCCACTTCTCGAATGGCCCAGCCATGGCCAAGTAAACTTCACCCACTGTTTTAGAGAAACCATCCAGCGGCGCCTGTGGAAAACCCAGCTTCGGACAGTCATCAGCACGGCAGTGTCCCGCTACCGGCTGGATGCTGTCCAGCTCTGCCTGCATGGTTTCTATACGAGTTCTGAGACTACTTTTTGCCTGAAGGTAAGCTTCATGTTCCTCACCCAGAGCTGCCTTTTCATCGTTCAGTTCTGAGCTCTGTTGTAAAAGATGACTTAACCGACTTTGGCAGTCATTCAATATTGCCCGCGAGGCACTTTTCTCGTCACGGCATTGAGCGTTTTGTTGTATGACGGACGACTCCAACCCAAGACATCGGTCTTTCCAGGCATTCAGTGCATTACGTTGCTGGTCACAGGTTCGACTCCAATAACTGGCCTCTGATTGCCAGGTCGTGTATTCAGCCTTCCATCGGCTGTGCTCATCCAGCCACAATTGCTCTGTTACTGCCCACTGCCAGCAACCATGATTGGGAATATCAAAGGGGTAGCATATTCGAGCCCGTCCATTGGGGCAGGGGTAATTCCAACCGCTGCAACGCTGCCACCAATTGTACATCAGGTTTTTTCGTTCAGCTTTGATTCTATTTCTATCGTTTACGATTCGGTTTATTTCTGCTGTCTTTTTATTTCGCTGGTTGCATTCATTGATTCCAGCGGCAAGACTCCGGTCATGTTCGTCGTTACAGGCATTAATCTGTTGATTATTAATCTTGAGGATTTCCTGGCAACGCTGATCCAGGTCATCATACACTCTCGAGCTTTCTTCACATTGCTCAAGTGTTAACTGCTGCTGCTCTTTCATGGTCGTGAAGCGTTCTTGCCATAAAGCCTGTTTTTGCTCAATGCTCTCAAGTGTGGCCAGCAAACGATCCACTTCTTCCTGAAGCGTTGGCATTTCACCCGCTGATGCAAAAAGCTTCATGCCCAGAAAACTTCAACTTGTTTCATCGTCTGCGCCCTTTTCCTGAGGTGCAAATTTGAGTCGCAATAATGAACGATATAACGATAGAACTCGTATGTGTTTTGGGCTTATACGTTGTTGATCTGACAAGTAGCGGTCTGCTGAAGACCAACGAAGAAAAGGCTGCCTGATCATTAATAGTGCCACCAGAAAGTAACGTAGAACGCCTTTGTCATCACTATTCGGTGCCTGCTCCAGCGTTGCTATTCCCTCATGCAGTAGCTGTCTCTGTTCATTCAGTGTTTGATTGAACCATTGAAGAGCCTGTACTTCAGGAAAGCCCGCCACCTCCTGTACAAGATACTGATCAAGCGTTCTCAATAACCAGGTGTCTTCCTGAAGCAGCGTATTCAGGTAGGCGAAAATACTGTCA
>NZ_JBPCXO010000483.1:0-1525 GCF_051008435.1 Endozoicomonas sp.
GCGTCCCTGTGTAGCACCTTGCAAGTGCATTGTTATTAATACAGGTATTTTGCCTGAACAGCACAGAGGGCGCTCCTTTCAGTTCATTCTGTCTTACTTCTTCAGATCGTTAAGCGGGACTTAAGGATAACAGACTCTGCCTTGAATTCTGTCAGAAGTTATGAAGAGGTTTTTTGATTCATGAAAGAAGGTGGGCATTCTATTCCTGGACAGTCCATTGATATAAAACTGAAACATTTATACGTCATTATCTGTGCAGAAAATTCAAGCCTTGAGAATTCATTGTTATTACAAACAGACAGAGTCTGAAATGCTAACTAATGAAATCCATGGAGAATAAAGCGAATATTTTTTACTGTTTTCCAGGTTGAGGACGTGATGTCGAATAAACTATTATCCAGAGATCAGGTTAAGAACCTGGTTTCAGAAGGAACCATGACCGAGCAGAGCTTTCCCAAGCCCGTCAGACTGCCTTTTTCCAATCTTCCTTATTGGTTGAAGTCTGATATTCAGCAGTGGCTTTTGGACTATTCGCTAAAAGAAGCTTTTTAAGTTTATGGAAAGGTGCGGCTGATCTGATCGATCAGGTGCTGCATGATGGTGCCAGGTTGACGACCTGCGCTCCAGAAAATACCGACAGGCCAGCGATAAACAGCCTGTGGATGATTGAGAATAACCAGCTTTCCTGAGCGTATGTCTTCCAAAACGGCGTGCTTTGGGCAATAAGTCCAGCCATGTCCTTTTCGTACCAGCTCAACAGCTACCGAATAATTCGGTACTTGCGAGAAATTGTCAGAGAGACGGTCTGTCTGTAAACGGGTTTTATCGTGAATCTGAGAGTTTATCTGGCGATGGCAAAAAAGATCGGATATCTCCAGCTGTTCATAATCTGCCAACGGGTAGTCGGATCGGCAGACGGCCACAAAATCACAATGACCTAACTGTTTTACAGGAAAACTGCTCGATGGCTACTTGTCCGGAAGAAGTCAGTACCATGTCCAGAGTCTGGTTCTCGATCTTTTCGAGCAACTCATCATCGAAACCGGTTTGCAGTGTCAGATTTAAGGTCGGAAACTGACGGGTAACTTCCTCCGGCATCGGAGTCAAAAAGTCTTTCTCCAGCGCTTGATCGATCCCAAGAGCAAAGGCTTGCTCTTCACAGCATTGCATACTCTGGGCTTTTCGTTCCAGAAGGTCTGAAGTGGTCAGAAGAGACTGACACGTTGGCATCAGGGACTTTCCTGCATCTGTCAGGGTGGGTGTATACCCTGTCCGGTCAAGCAACGAGACACCCCATTCATCTTCCAGTGAGGCTATCCAGTTACTGATAAGAACACGAGGCTTGTTCATTCTGCGAGCCGCAGCAGAAATAGAGCCTGTTTCCTGAGTCAGCAAGAAAGCTCGTAGCTTCTTAATAACTGCTGCAAAGCCCACAAGGTAGTATGTGAGAAGCTTTTTCAATCAAGTCCGTCAGCCTTGGAAACGAGCCACTGCCTGTTAACCTGTCTGTCAGATAGTCCCAGAA
>NZ_JBPCXO010000484.1:0-34863 GCF_051008435.1 Endozoicomonas sp.
GGGTTGTACCCGAGACCGTCAGGTCCAGTGTCGTTGACTTGATCAGATTCGGATCTTCAATGCTCCAGGCACTGCCCTGGGTGTCTGTGAGGGCACCGGCTGTATTCAGCTTCTTGGTACCGGACACAGTGATACCCTGCGTCGCTGAAGTAATGACATTGGCATCGGTCACCGACCAGCCCGTATCATCGGTATCGGTAATGTCACCAGCTGTAGTTAACTCTTCTACTTGTGACAATGTGATAGAGCCATTAGAAAGCGTTTGAGCTGACACACTCCAAGCGCTGGTACTATTTGGGTTATCAGTAAATGTATCGGTGCCATCACCACCGGCAATGGAACTCAGACCTCGAAACTTAATACTTGGGGTAGTTACAAAAACACCATCACCATCAGAACCCAGAGTAAAAGCATCTGCTTGATCGGAACCGTTCAGTGTACCCTTGGTTAGAACAACATT
Organism: Endozoicomonas sp.; assembly: GCF_051008435.1. GTDB lineage: Bacteria > Pseudomonadota > Gammaproteobacteria > Pseudomonadales > Endozoicomonadaceae > Endozoicomonas_A. The sequence continues at coordinate 461 of NZ_JBPCXO010000484.1, forward strand.
ATTTACCTCAGTTACACCATCTGCTTCGATAACATTGATAGTATCTCCAGAATCAGCGACGGTTACATCACCAACGACTACCTCTTCGACGTTAGAGAGCTCAATGCCACCCAAGCTTAGAGGCTTATCAACTGACCCAGTTAGTGAAAGATTTTTATCAGAAGTCTGAACAAATGTATCGACACCACTTGCCGTTACATTGACAGCTGATGCACCAGTAATATCTCCAAGTTTATTCTTGCTGTCCCCCCCATTTCTACCAACAGTAATATTTGCTATACCGGCTGTTTCTGTAGAGGTCCAAGCCCAATCACCAACAAACCCAGTTAAATTAATTTTTCCACTATTGATAAAATTATGAGTAGTAATATTTAGAGTGCCACCACTAGTATCAATTTCTCCGTCGGGATCAATATAGACTGTGTTCTGAGCATCTAACGTAACGTTAAAGTCATAATCATTCGATGAATATATTTTCGCAGAAATAAGGATATTGTTATCAGCAATAAGTTGAAGAGTCGGTTCATCTCTAGCGCTGTTGTTATAAGTAATATCAGACAAAACACTAATATTACCTTTAGCAGGATCATTTGAATTTGCCTGAATAGTAATATCTGATCCATCATCTAGGGAGCTCTGCAGAGAACTAATCAAAACATAGCTATCACCATTACCAGGATCTGAATCATCAACACTAATATTATCATTAGCTTCCGCAACACCATTAACTACAGCAATGTTTTCTGGATCCAGCAACCAGCTACCATTCTCACCCTGATCAGCCCCTGCATCCACAGTACCAGTAACTTTCAGAAGTTTCTTACCAGAAGTCTCAACAAAACCACCATCACCACCATTCTTACCACCACGGGCAGTGATCTTTCCTTTAAATTCAGCAGTATCATCTGACCAGACAATGACTTTTCCGCCGTCGCCATTTTCTGTTGCACTGGCATCTATGGTGACATTTTCAGCTACGGTGACATTTTTAGCGTTATAAACATCGGCGTTTTTACCCTGATAATCTCCACCGATAAGAACAGTGCCCCCACCATTCTCACCGGTCGCAACAATACTGGCATTGCCAGTCAGGTTGATTGTGTCACCTTCTATCTGAACCTTGCCGCCTTTACTACCAGCACCTTCTCCTGACACATCTATCTTGCCGGTATGTGCAACCTGAGCACCAAAACCACCCAAACGAACCACACCACCTTCTGTGCTGATTCCCTTGGCTTCGATAATACCGGTATTGTTAACAGCATTATCAAAAAGACCTTTTGCGACATCCGCCGTTAATAAGACTTCACCGCCTTTCAGCGTTCCTTCATTGAGTACAGCGTCATCAATGCCCAGTTTCTTTTCAAGAACTTCTTTAGTGACCTTAACCCCGATCAGTTGATCCGCATCAAAGGTGACAACGGCTTCATTACCTGCCGCCAAAGCAACCAGACCACCTGAGACCAACCCTGTATTATGGACACTCTTACCCTGTAAAACGGCACCACTGACTGCAGAAATTGAACCTTTGTTAATGACGTAGCCTTCAGTCCCTGCCTTTCCTTCAAAAATGTAATTGCCATTCATGAAGTCTTCCGTTTTGATATCAAGGCCTGAAGCGACCAGGCTGTTGACATTAATCTGAGACGTTTCCGTAAATAACAGCCCCCTGGGATTGACGAGAAGTACATGTCCCTTGGCATCAATGGTTCCGAATATGGCACTGGGATTTTCATCAAGAATGCGGTTCAGAACCATGTCTGAAGAGGATGACTGGATAAACCTCACCATCTCATCCGCGTCGACATTGAATGTTTCCCAGTCAATGGCCAGAAGGTCTGAAGCCTGATCAACATTGGTGATTTTGCCATCAACACTGATGGATCCATCACCACCGACAACCACACCACCTTGTGGAGCAGCCAGCACCATTTCTGATCCCAGAAATGAGAGGGCCAGAGCACTGCCAGCCAGCGCTCTGCGGTGAAGAGCAAAAGAGTAAGAAAGGGGTTTCAGCAGGAACGACTTGCGAGTTCCGTGATCTTTCTGTCCATTTATTGTATTGGTCATATTGCTTTCCTTGCGTATCCTGTGGGGCTGTCAGGAAGCGTCGCTACAGCCACGGAAATCAATTCTTAATTCAGGTAATAGGTAAAGTCAGCCAGCAACTGCCAGTCCGCATCATTGCCGACAGAGCCCGTGCTTGATTTATCAGAAACTGGTTTTGAGAACGTTAATGTAGAAGCAAACTTATCCATCCAGTTCAGCCTCATTAACAACCCGATACCGGCCAGGTGAGCCCAGGGATCAGTGGGTTGCTCGTCTACATCATTCGATCTATAAGCGTTTTCACTACCATATGCAGCGTCTGCAATAATGGCGTACTGAACAACGTCACTCAGGCGATAGCCACCATAAACATCAAAGTCGAGACGTTCTGGTACATCAAAATACATTTCAGCACTCAGGTATACGCCCTTATCTGCAGAAAATTCGCTGGGGGAATAGGCGCGAACGCCACTGGAGCCACCCAGTGAAAATTGTTCAAATGCAGGCAGGGAGGTGTCGCCGTAACGGAGCTTGGTTTTAAAAATCAAGCGAGACTCGCTGTCTGTCATCGGTAAAGGAATAAAGAACAGAGAGTTGCTGTCAAAAGCCAGTTTGTAATAATCATCGCCACGTTCTTCAGCGACGTCATTCTTGAATCGACCGTATTGAACGGCCAAACGTCCCATATTCAATGTTTTAAAGCGGGTACTCAGTAAATCGCCTTCAAGAATAAACTCGACTGCCTGCGCTTTATCACCTTCATCCAGGAAGTTTTGTACGACAGAATTTCGATCAGATTGTTTATCACTCAATCTTACACCCGCAGCAATGTTTTCCGCCCTGGACCTTTTAAATTGGTGCATGGCTGTCAAACTGTATGTGGTGTTACTGCCTGAAATCCCCAGAATGTTAATGGTTTGTTCATCTTCAGAAGTTACGTCGTAATCATTCTGTTCATAAAAGAACTCCAGACGTGTCCGCGAATCATAGACAGGAAGACTGTAACGAAGTTGATAGAGATCGGCATTATCCGGATTAAAGGATTTCAGTGTGCCGAGTGACAGTTGATCACCAATCCCGGTTGGATTCATCCAGTCACCTTGGACAAAGAGCCTGTTTTCACCGGTAAATTCAGGACCGTGATTATCCGCGCGGACTGTTAACTGCCACTTTTTCTCATCCCGGACTTGCAGGTTAAGATTCGACTCCCCGAGATTGTCTCCTTTTTCAAAGAAGCCATAGACATTCAAGCCGGGAAGATCATTCAGCAGATAAATACTTTCTTCAACTTTTTCATTATTAACCAGATCACCCACCTGGTCTTCAAAGGGTTGAGCAAGCTGTTCACTGTCGTACTTATTATTACCCTCTACGACCACTTTACCTAGAGTACCGGCAACAATATCAAGTTGAACGATGCCCTGTTGAACGTCTTGTGGGGGAATAAATACTTTTGCCAGAAACAAACCACGTTCACGATAAAAACGTGTTATCTCTTCCGTAACAGCAACAATATCGGTATAAGTCAGGCCTCTTTGGGAGCGTTGTTTACGCAGCAAAGCATTCAATTCATTGAGATCGCCGATCGTGAGATCATCAGAACCCTGCTCACGTTTCTGTTTAAGAAACTCTCCCAGTTGCTCAAGATCCTGCTTTAAAAAGCCACTGTTGAGGGTGTCTTCTACTCTCATGAAATCCTGACGCAGATCTTCTGCCAGTTTTTCTATTACTTCGCGGGTTATACCCGCTTCCGGATACTCCGGAAGATTCTTGAAAGCAAAGCTATTTACAGTAATGTGGGGTTCATTACCGTATTCATCCTCTTCTGCAAACGAGCCGTCGGCTTCATCCGGCAGATCACTTTTACGCTCTTCAAATTCTTTATTGATGTCTCTCGGATTTATATCAGGTGCTTCAGGAACCTGACTGGCCACCGCACTTACCGCCAACATTTGGGCAAACAGAGGGGCGAGCACAAAAGGCCGCATCAAGCGACCTCTTTTATTTTCTCCATTACGGTGGTACTGCCGGGCATTTCCGTTCACTGCTTCAATCCTTTTTTATTGTTCTGTAGCGCTACCCTGGTCTTGGATAACAAATCCCCTGCTATCTGGCCACCTTTTTGTTTTAGGTAGGATGGCGCTGACAATCCATGACTGCTTTTTAACCTGTTTCCTATATAAATGCCTACTTCACATAGGTGATTTAATTCAAACTTCTTACAATCCGAAATCCTGTCACATCATCAGGCTGACCGGAATGATTCACACGACTGGTCACCAGACAGCGCTTTAAAGGGTCTTTACGACTCCCGCCCAGTGCCATTAACTGGCCGCCTCCATCAAACGCCCATTCCTGAACATTACCGACATAATTGATTAATCCATTGTCGTTAGGCTTACCTGTACTGGCTTTGACCAAAGTGGTTCCTTTCTGCAATGAACCGAACTTGATAAAACAATTTCGATCAGGATCAGCACCGTTTCTTTCGGCATTGGACACGCTCATCCATTCATTGATGGTAGGAATTCGGTAGTTATACCCTGACTGCTGACTTAACCACTGGGTATAAGCCTTAGCCTGAGCAATGCTGATATTACTGGCTGGCATTCCGGTATCACCAGACAACGGTGAACACTGACCGGTTTTTTTGCAATAGTTATTAAAATCACCCACGGTAACTTCATAGCGACTCACAGCCAGCTTCTTACTATCCCCTTTGGCAACGATCAGTACTGGACTTTTACCCCCACCATTCAGGTAATCCTGACAGAAATGACGCCGTCCCTTACTGCCCGACCCAGGTCGTAAATGGGCACACATATCAATAGAAATAGACGACAAAGAGCCTGATTTTGGAAACAATGCAACGGAGTCTGCTTTGATCCTTCTGGCTGAAGCAGGGCTGTGTCGTGCAACCGTTTTGATACACCCACCCAAGCTGTTGACAAAACCACTCTCTTCCTTGCTATAACGAGCTTTACTTACTGCCTGTAACGCATTGATTTTTGATGTTAATTCACCTTTAACATCAATACGGGCACTGCATGAAAGTGAGTCTTTAACCGCTGCAACCGCTGCATTCACTTTTCGCTGACGGGCATCCCTGGCTAAACGCTGTTCTCTGGCTTTGCGTTCTTTCTCTAATCGAAGCTGCTCCTGCTTTCTCGCTTCAGCGAGTCTTTCTGATTCAGCCTGAGCTTCCAGACGCTGCTCTTCCTGTCTTTTCAACAATGCTTCTTCAGCGTTTGCCAACAAGGACGCTTCTTGCTTTAACAAGTCCGATTCGTTTTGCCACAGCCCGGCTTGATCCAGCAGATTTTTAGCTTCTGAAAGCTTGCCACTGGCACGGGCCTGGGACGCTGCATCCAGATAAACAGACATGGCTTTCTGTCTGGCCTCAACAATACTATCTGTATCTTCAGGAGCCAACGCCATATACTCACCAATCAGAGTGTGGACTCTATCACTCCAATGCTCAGTCAAGGGTTCAGATAAAGCCTCATCCAAGTTTTCAAGGGATACCCTCTGTTTCATCTCCAGTTCAACGTTCGCACGAATATTGACCTGCATTTCTTCCTGCATTTCTTCCTGAAGCGTTTCACGAAGTTGAGTTTCATCCACCAGGTGCGTTTGCTGATAAACCAATCCTGCAATAACAGATGCAGCAATAGTTCCGCCACTCAGATAATAAGGTAACTTTGATTTACTAAAGAAAGCTGTCTTAAAAGCATCGACTGTCTGGGTTCGCTGATCACCCTTCAGCTGCAACGCTTTCTCCAGCGCTTTCCATTGACGCTTGTTTAAACGTTTAATGCGTTCTGGTTTCAGTTTTTTCTCAAAAGCTTTATCAGCAGGCGTTTTATCATAAGGATGCTTACCCGCAAATAATTCATAAGTCACACAAGCCAGAGCATAAACATCATCACTGGGTGAAGGTTCTTCCCCCTTCAACATTTCATAACTGGCATAAGTCGGTGTTAATGCACTGAGGCTACCCGCATCAAAAACAGTCTTATCATCACCTGAACCACTGCTGATACCAGAAGATGAAACAGCGCGAGCAATACCAAAATCAAACACTTTGGCAGTCTTGTGTTTGGTAAAAAAGATATTACCGGGCTTAAAGTCCGAGTGAATAATGCCCTGAGAATGCGCATAAGCTAATGCTTCAGAAATATCTTTGAAGACATTGTAAGCTTCATCCTGATCCAGACCGACGCCCGCGCACTGACGAATAACTTCATCCAGAGGCGCCCCGTCCATAAATTCCATGGTCATGAAAACCATGTCACCATCCCGGTCAAAATCATAAACCGTTGCAATATTGGGGTGAGCAAGATTCTGAGACTTTCTGGACTCTCTTTGCAGAGAGATAAACGCATCAGGGTGACGCTTGAAGTCATCGTTCAATAACTTGACCGCAACGTAAGGGTCACGATCCTTGGCCTCCACCTTTCTAAGGTCAACGGCCTGATAAACCGCTCCCATACCACCTGAACCCAACATTTTTTTGAGTTCAAAACGATTTTTAATTAATGATTTTTTTTGTGGAGGTGGCTCATGCGCTGCAGGTGCTGATGGAGCAACCGGTGGCTGACCTGCTACAAGTGTTCTATCCTGATCGGCCTCCCAATCACTCTGCTGACCCGTCTGATTGGTTAGAACGGTTGCATCATCAGAAGGACTGGTTGATTCAGTATCTGGCTTGTTAAATGAAGAGTTACTCGGATCAGTGACGATTCTTGTCTTATCATCAGCGCTCATATCATTCCCTGTACTTCTGCTGTGTACTTGCTTCTATGCAAAGAAGCTCTCAGGTTAGAGCTTGTTATTCTATAGCTACAGTCTTGAAAAGACTTTTCCATTTAGCTGAAAACCTGTGAACTGATACTAATTTTTATTGCCTGATCAAACAAGCATCTATAGGTATTTTTCGAAAGATTTTTCATTACAGAATTCAGCTGATAAAAAATCTAATCCATTTGAACTAAGCGCACCAAAATGGTGAGCTCTATATTCTTCATCAGTTAATCATTTTTATCAATCGGATCAATTAATTGCAGAAATATCTTACAACAAGACCCTAGCCAAGCCAGTCATGAGTGGGCTAATATCATCCTGCATGCTTGAACAGCTTATTAACGATCAAAACAAGATGACGTTTTAACAAAAGAACAATGGTTTCTCAATCAGACTTCTGACATCTTGTTTAGCGGAAAAAACAACAATCAGGCTGTTAACAAGGTCATCATGCTATCAAGCCATGATGACAAGATAATAAGCGATACCATGCACTTTATATTGGCCTGTATGAAAACAAGACTGGCCAGGCACAACACACAATAAGAAATAATCTTTTCAATACTACAGGGATCACACTCTGGGTTATAAAAGGTTTTTCAGGATGAACAGCCATGAGCGGGAACGCAGCTCACCCCGGAGAATTAGTATGGCTATAAACCAGACACAGCTGCATTTTTACAGTAGATAAGAGTGGGCCAAGTATGGCAGAAAATCTTGTATTCAAGGTGATTGACAGCCCGGCAGAAACCAACATGACCGGCCATACCAAAACCTTCTCTATGGCAGGAGGCAGCATCGGTCGCTCAGACTCCAATAACTGGGTGCTTCCTGATATAGAACGTATCGTCTCGTCGACTCATGCCCAGATAGTCTTTCAGGAGAGCAGTTACTTCCTGAAAGATGAAAGTACTAATGGCACATTCCTGAATGGTGCTGATAACGCCATAGGCAAGGGACAGCAAATTCAACTGAACGATGGCGACGTTGTCAGTATGGGGCTCTATCAACTCAAAGCCGTACTGAAAGTCAAACGCAAAGACCTTCCTGAAGGTTTGGAGAGTGTCGATTTTCTGGATACCTCCGATAAAACAACGATCGGATCTATGGCTGACATGCCTGCTGCACCTGCCCAGGAGTCTCCAGCATTCGATCAGTGGCTCGACGCGCCACAACCCAATCAGGCTCAACAGAACACCTGGGGATCGGTAGATCCATCCATGGGTAGCGCCGACATCCAGCCTCAATCACTGGACCCTTTGGCGACCAGTTCCTCAACTGCTGATGATTTTTTTGGTACCTCATCCGAGGTTTCAGTCGACCCCCTGGCGGCTATTTCTGGTCAACCTGCCAGCAGCGATCCTTGGGCATCTGCAGATTCCGGACAAAGTAATGACTGGTGGCAGGAAAGCGCTCAGCCAGATCATGCACCCGCCATACAACAGTCTATTCAAACCCCCAGACCGGCTGCACAGGTCAAAACACCTGAGCCTTCGCCTCAGTCTGTTACCATGAATGACTTGAGCCTTGATCAGTTACTTTCTGAACCTGAACCAGCAAGCCCACAATCTGCTGTAGTACCTCCAACCCCTCAAGTGCCTCCTCCTCAGGAGAATGCCCTTTTTGATCAATTTCTGGCCGAACCTGCAGAGCCCCAGCCTCAACCTATTCCACCTCAGCCTGCACAGATCCAAGCTGTTGCGCAGGTAGATCCTGTTCAGACACCCGTGAGCCAGCCTGCGCAACAACAGCCTTCAGCCAGCAGCAGTCAACAATTGGCGAATCAGCTGGGTATAGAGGTTAAAACGCAAAGCGACCTAGAACGAATCGATCAGGAAGCTGCTTTGTTAATCCGGGAAACGGCCAGCCGATTGATGGATCTGCTCAGGGCCAGAAGCACTGTCAAAAATGAGCTCAGAGTTGAGCGCACCATGATTGAGAGTCAGGACAACAATCCTTTGAAGTTTTCAGCAACGGTTGAAGACGCACTGAATATGATGTTTGGACGTAACAGCAATGCCTTTATGTCTCCATCATTGGCAATAAAAGACAGTTTTGACAACATTTCAGATCACCAGATTGCTGTTCTTGTCGGCATGCGTACAGCTTATGACGCCATGCTCGCACAGTTTACTCCCGATAAGCTGTCGACTCTGTTCGAGCGTATGAATGGCAAAGGTCTTTCAATGAATCGTAAGGCCAAAAACTGGGAAACGTTTCAGAAGTGGTATTCAGACCTGCAATCTGACCCGGAAGCTACCTACAACCGGCTGTTTGGCGAAGTGTTTGCTGAAGCCTATGAAAAGAAACTGGCTGAATTGAAGTCAGTACGAGGCATGCAGCCGTGAGCTGATTCCAGGCTCTCTGGAAACCTCTACTTAATCGTTTGAAAATGGAGTTTGAGATGATGTTTACAAGAACCATAACGTTATTAACCTCGTTCATGCTTGTGCTGCTTGTAACAGGCTGCAGCACCAGTCGTGAAGTACTGAATTTTGATACCAGCGCAGAACTGAACCTGCAAGCGGCCAGCGATGTCAATCTGGATGCCGACGGTCGCCCTTCACCATTGGTAATACGTATTTTCAAATTGACGGATGCCCGCCAGTTTGAACGAGAAGATTTTCTGACCCTCTATGAACAGGCAGAAGATCGACTGGGAAAAGATCTGTTGGGTACTGTGCAATTAAAAGAGCTGGCACCGGGTGAAAATCGTCTGGAGACTTTTGAGTTAACCCCCGACATTCGCTACCTGGGCATACTCGCCGAGTATTCACGTTATGATGAGACCAGAACCATGCTGGTCTTACCGGTTAGTGCCCATTACAGCAATGACTTCAGCCTGGTTGCCAGTGAGAAAGGACTTTCACAAAAATAATGAGCGTAGCCACTTAGCATTCAAACAGCCATGAGCCGAAAATGCCGCTAACCATGAAAATGAATACAAGCCCGATATAGCGGCATTTTCATAGTAAAAAAGCCAAAAGGCCAATTACTGCGCAGTACTCAGAGCAAGGATTCTTGATCAATGTCCAACAATAACAAGGTCATCTGGTCTGAAGGCATGTTTCTTCGGCCACAGCATTTCCAGCAGCAGGAAAGGTACTTTGAACAGTACATTGAACACCGTACCCGTGCCTGCGGAGCTTACTTTTGGGGTCTGAACAAACTCAGGATCGATATAGAGCTCCTGAAACTGGGAAAGATTTCTATTATTGATGCGGAAGGCGTGTTCTCAGACGGCACTCCTTTCTCATTGCCTGCCACAGAAAAAACGCCTGCTATTCTGGATGTCCCTGTTAATACCCGTCATGAGGTGGTGTATCTCTGCCTGCCCCTGCGAACGCCTGGTAACAGACAAAGCACCCGACAGACAGACGACTCTTCTCAAATACGATTCTTTAGTGAAAGTTCAGAAGTCCGTGACAATGCCTCTGAATCGGCAGAACAGGCAGCTGTTGAGATTGGTCACATGACCCTGCACCTGAAGCTGGAATCTGAAGATCGAAACGGCTTTGCCTGCATCGGTCTCACCCGGATTCTGGAGAGGCAACCAGACCAACCGGTTAAACTGGACAACAGTTACGTGCCTCCTCTACTGGACTGCCAGCTTTCACCCATCACCAGTGGTTATTTTGAAGAACTCCTGGGTCTGCTGAAACAGCGTGGCGATGCCCTTGGCCACCGGTTAGCCGACAGTGGTCGCTCTGGTTCCGCCGAAATTGCTGACTATTTACTGCTACAGGTCATTAATCGCTACGAGCCATTAATTATTCAGCTCTCCCGGCAGGAACAACTGCATCCGTTTGAATTCTATAAAGAGTTGTTACAGCTGGCTGGCGAGCTGGCAACGTTCACTCATTCAGCAAAACGTGCCGATCGGTTCCCCAATTATTCCCAGGAGTCACTGGGGGAATTGTTTGGCGCGTTATTTACCAGCCTGAGACAGTCACTAAGCCAGGTATTGGAACAAACCGCTATTGCCATGGAACTGACCAAACACAAGTTTGGTATTTTTGTATCCCCCATCAAAGATCGCAGCTTGATTTCCAGTGCCAGTTTCTATCTTGCCGTCAAGGCGGATATGCCTTCAGAGCAATTAAGAAATAACTTCCCGGCCCAGGCCAAAGTGGCACCGGTAGAAGTGATCCGGGAACTGATCAGTGCCTCGATGCCTGGCATTATGGTCAGACCTATGCCAGTGGCACCCCGACAGATTCCTTATCACGCCGGATTTGCCTATTTCGAACTGGAGCGAACCGGAAAAGCCTGGAATGCCATGCAGAACTCAGGTGGTTTTGCCGTGCATCTGGGGGCTGAATTCCCACAATTGGAACTGGAACTCTGGGCCGTCAGGGACTGACCCTTCCTGAACCGGAATAAACAGCCATGAGCGAAGAAAAATATTTTGCGTCTTCTTCGAATAGGATCAATGGCAAAAAAAATATTTTTCCCGGTAAAAAATGGAATGAATCATGACAGATCGTACGGTAATAATTCCTACACCAGGCAGTATGCAACAACCTGCCCAGGCACCTGCCGCTGCAGCACAAGCTTCTCCTGCTCCTGACCTGGGCATGGTGCAAGAGGCCATTCAAGTGCAATCCGGGCTCAACCCTTTGGTTCGTGCCGCCTCCACTTTGCTGACACTGGTCATCAAACTGCGCACGACCACTGACTTTAATAATGCTCCGCAGCTTCACCAGCGAATAACCCGGGAGCTGCAGAAGTTTGATCAGGAGATCCGGGCACAGGGGGGTTCCCAGGAAACCGTATTGGCCGCCCGGTATCTGCTGTGTACGGTACTGGACGAAACGGTTATGAACACGCCATGGGGAGCACAGTCCGGCTGGAGCCAGCGTTCCCTGTTGAGCATCTTCCATAAAGAAACCTTTGGTGGAGAGAAATGTTTTCTGATTCTGCAAAGACTTCAGGAAACCGCCAATCAGAATCTCGATGCGCTAGAACTCTTTTATCTTTGTCTCAGTCTGGGTTTTGAAGGCAAGTTTCGACTGGCACCCAACGGCCATGCCCAACTGGAAACCATCCGGGACAATCTTTACAACACCATCCAGAACCACCGTGGTTATGTCGAAAATGACCTTTCCCCCCGCTGGGAAGGCAAAGGTCGTAAGGCAACGGGTTTGATGCATTACATTCCGTTATGGGTGTTTGCTGCCTGCACTATGGCGCTGTTGGTCATGACTTACGCCGGATTTTCTGTCTGGCTGTTTCAGGGCAACGAGCCAGCCATTGAGATGATGCAGCAATTAATGCCGATTGAAAGCACAGAACCCAAGGTTGAATAAAAAGTGTGGAAAAGATCATGCTGGCTGGGCATTGTGTTATGGGCTTTATCTTCTTCAGGTGTGGCTATGTCGATTTTTGATGTTGGGAAAATGTGCACTTTTTCGAGAATATCTGGAGTAATCCTGAATAATGGTGAGCCGGTGGTTGGAGCCAAAATTATTCGAGAAACGAGATATGAGAAAACCTTTTCTGATCAGACAGTTACCGATGAAAGCGGTCATTTTGAAATGCCCGCCCTGTTCGTCCGGTCCATCGCCAAGTACTTGCCACAAGAATTTGTGGTATGGCAGTCAATGAAAATTGAAGTAAATGGTTCTGAGCATGAAATCTGGGATGCAGCAAAAAGGAGTAAAGAAGAAAACTCCGAGTCAAGAGGAAAACCCTTAATTGTAACTTGTGAGTTATCCGATGCAAAACGAATCATTAGAGTTGCTGGTGTTTCATTTATTACCAAGTGTCTGTGGGATGTGGAAGAAGATGAGCCATTGTTTTCAGATGGAATTTATTTTGATGACCAAATAGAAGACGAGAGTAGCAAGGAAGCAGGCCAATGAGTGGAGAAATTTCACCTCAAGCAGCAGCCAAGATAGCACAAGAAATTTATCAATTAACCAGCGCTCGTACTATAGAGTTAGCTATTGAACTATTAAATAATAGCTTTCAAGGCGACTTAATCTTCACCGAGTCTAAGCTCCTCAAAGGCAAAACCGGCGGCCCAGGATTTCTAAAGGTCAGAACCGCTTTTGGCTTTGTACTGGAAGGGAAAAAGCAGCTGGAAGGCCATACCTTTATTGTCTTTCGTGGTACAAAATACCTGGCTGACTGGCTCAGTAACCTGAATATACTGATTGACCCTTCCATAGCTGGCAATCCGGTCCATGAAGGATTTATGAAAGCCTTTCGATCCATGCTGCCCCAACTCAGGGAGTTTACCGGTCAACTGTCCAATGGCTCACAGGTACACTGTATTGGGCATAGCCTGGGCGGCGCACTGGCTACCATTGCATCTGAATGGTTGAACGTTGAAAAAGGCATTCAGCCCAAACTGTACACGTTCGGTAGCCCAAGGATTGGATTGCCGGACTTTACCCGTAAAACAACCCAACGACTGGGCAGTGAGAATATTTTCCGGGTCTGGCATAAAACCGATATTGTCCCTTGTATACCGATTTGGCCTTTTGAGCATACACCCAGTTCCGGTAAAGATTATTTTCTGCCTTCTCCCGGCTTCTTCCCTGGCGCTGAATGGCATTCCATGGATCATTATATTCAGTCGGTCGACAGAAAAAACTGGAAAACGATTTATGCTCTGAGAGAGCGGCAGCCCACTGAGTTTGATATCAGGCAATGGCTGTCTGACAAAACACTTCTGGGATGCACGTTAACAGCCGTGCAATGGTTTCAACATGCACTGGCTTTTGTGGTCAACAAATGTCTTTCATCAGTTGGCGGCAGCTATCAGATGTTTCTATCTACCAGCTCAACCATTATGGATCGCCTGGCCTGGGTACTTAGCCGAGGGGTTACCCTTGAAGAGAACCTGTCTGCCTGGGTCGTGCATTTAATGCGTAAAATCTCAGAATTTCTGGGTATGCATCAGCACTTGAATACTGAAAAACCTGGCAAATCACTGATCCGGTATCTGCTTGAGCAGCTATCCGACAAAGTCAATCAAATGGCCAAAAACACCCTCAGCCAAGTTCTGGCTGATGGTCGAGCCTTATAAAAATCAATAATTCCAACAATATAAAAGCTGCATAGCAGCCTTTGCACAGAATGGAATCGAGGTACAAGATGAGACGGGTATTAGCGTTTCTGGGAAATCCTTGGGTTATAGGCATTATCGGGTTGTGCGCCTTCGCCCTGACCATCTGGTTGGGTGCCGACTATGTTAAGTTTGGCGCCGACAACACAGCTATCAGTTATAGCACCCGTCTGATCATTATCCTCAGCACTGTTTTCATCTGGGTGATCTGGCGCATGTTTGTATTACTCAAAGAGCGCAGCCAGAACAATCAACTGCTTGATGGTATTCAACAGGCCCAGGCTGAAGAAGAAAGTCAGAAAAATAACGAAGACACTCGCACCCGTGAAGAGCTCGAGGTTCTGAACTCACGCTTTCATGAAGCTGTCTCCGTTCTGAAGCAGTCCAACTTCAAAGTCGCTGGCCGGGGCAAGTCTCTGTATCAGCTTCCCTGGTACGTCATTATCGGTCCTCCTGGTTCCGGTAAAACAACCGCACTGGTCAATTCTGGACTGCAGTTTCCTCTGGCAGACAGTCATGGCAAGGGAGCGCTGGGCGGTGTCGGTGGTACCCGTCATTGCGACTGGTGGTTCACCAATAATGCCGTTCTTATTGATACCTCCGGCCGTTACACCACTCAGGACAGTCACAGAGTGGTCGACAATGCAGCCTGGACCGGTTTTCTGGATCTGCTGAAAAAATACCGTCGTCGTCGTCCCATCAATGGCGCCATAATCGCTATCAGTCTTCAGGATCTGATGGTTCAGACACAAGAGCAACGCAGCCAGCACGCGAAAGTCATTCGTGCCCGACTGGACGAACTTCATGAAAAATTTGGCGTACAATTTCCGGTCTATCTCACTTTCACCAAAGCTGATCTGATTGCCGGATTCAGTGAGTTTTTTGCCAACCTGACTGCGAATGAACGCGAACAGGTTTGGGGCACAACGTTTGAGTTCGGTGAGGGTAAGGACAGTGCAGCGGCTCTGGCAGGTTTTGACAACGAATTCCAGGCCCTTCTGAATCGACTGAATGAACGGGTTCTGAGACTGGTTCATCAGGAACGGGATTTAGAACGTCGCTCACTGCTTCAGGGTTTCCCATCCCGCATGAGTAGTCTGCAAGGTAATATCAGAGACTTCCTGCAGCAGACATTCAGCTCGAATAATTTCAGTACTACTCCGCTTTTACGAGGCTTCTATTTCACCAGCGGTACTCAGGAAGGAACCCCGATTGACCGGATGACGGCGTCCATCAGTGCCAGCTTTGATCTGCCACGCTCCGTGGGCAGACAACAGATGAATACCGGTAAAAGTTTTTTCATCAGCCGTTTGCTGAATGACATTATTTTCCCGGAATCCGAACTGGTTGGCGTTAATCGACAGTTTGAAACCAGCCTTCGCTGGATTCGCAGAACCTGTATTGCCAGCATGGCTGTCGTACTGGCCGGCGCGGGTGTGGTATGGACAGGCAGTGTCACCAAAAATAAACAATTGATCGGTGATGTTTCAGAAAACGTTTTGTCTTTTGAGAAAGCCGTAACCGAACAAGATGCCTATAGCGAAAAGACAGTGTTCAAAAGCCCCGTTGAAGCCCTTCCAGCCATGGATGCCTTGTTGAATGCCAGCAAAGTCTATGATCAGGATGATCATCCGTGGCTCAACAGCCTGGGCCTTTATGACGGAAATGTCGATACAACAGCCAATAACCTATACGACGAAAAGCTGTTAAGTGTCTATTACCCTGCCCTGTTACAGGATCTTGAAAATCAACTCCGATACGGCGGCTATGACAATACCCCTAAGAATCAAACAAGAGTACTTGAGCTGCTTCGCATCTACCTGATGCTGATCACGCCTGAGAAACGCAATCCCGAGCAAATCACTCAATGGGCTCTGTCACATTGGGAAGATACTTTGCCGGGAGAAGCCAGCAAACAACAGCACCTGAAAGAACACCTGAGCCGATTATTAACGCTTGATATTCCTGCATCGCAAGGCAATGCCAGGGTGATTGCCCAGGCCCGTCAGCAGATCAAGAGCATACCCATTGCTCAGCGTCTTTACGGTCAGTTAAAGGGTACCGATGAGCTAAAGGGACAAGTGGACTTATATAGCGTTATCGGTGGCGATACCCAAAAGATCTTTGGCCTTAACTCGGAGAGTAAAGCCTTTGCAATGCCAGCCATCTTTACTCGTAACGCCTATGAAAATGCGGAGTACGATGCCGAATCCAGACTGCTCTCTGACCTGGACCAGAATCGTTGGCTTTATGGCCAGACCGAAGGGGACGACTTCAGCAAAGCGGATAAGGAAAAAATCTCAGGCCAGATCCAACAGATTTACCTGACCGAATACAGTCAGAACTGGCAGGCGTTTGTCCGTAAGTTTCATATTGCTCCCTTCAAGAGTATCTCGGACGCTACAGCTACTCTGAAAGTCTTGTCTGACCCAGTGTATTCACCGCTGCAAAACGTGCTTGAAGTGCTGGCAGATAACACCGAACTGACCCGTCCTATAGCCTTGCCTTCAGCTGCGGCAAATGCGGTTCCCGGTGCCGGTAAAGCCCAGGAAATGCTGGCTCGAAAGCAAAAGCCGACCGTTGTCGATTTGCAGTTCAGGGATATTCAGGGACTCGTGAAAACCCGTAACGTTCAGTCCCCTGCACTACAGGAAACATTAACACTGGTTCGTGAGCTTCATGATTACCTGAATGAGATCAACCTCTCACCCGATCCTGAAGAACATGCCTTTAAAGTCACCCGCGCACGCTTTGCCAGCAGTGGCAATGATGTCATTAAACGCGTTCGTATCAAGGCTTCTCAATCGCCAGAGCCGGTTAAAAGCTGGTTGAATGAAATGGCAGATTCCAGCTGGCAATTGCTATTGAGTGACAGTCGTCGTTATCTCAACAAAGCCTGGAAAGAACAGGTATTCAACCCTTACCGCAAGAGTCTTTACGATCGCTACCCCATGACATCCAATAATGATCGTGAAGCCCCCATGCAGGACTTCAACCGGTTCTTCAAGCCAAATGGTATAGAGCAGCAGTTCTTTAATGAGTACCTGAAAGCCTTCATCAACACACGGAACTGGAAGACCCGTAAACTGGACGGCCGTGGTCTGTCGATTTCAAGCCAGTCTTTGAGACAGTTTATTACTGCCAACAAAATACGCCGTTCTTTTTACCATTCCAGTGGTGAGCCTGCGGTTAACTTCCGTCTGCAACCCACCAAGATGGACTCCGATGTCAGGATTTTTTCCATGGAACTGGGTGAACAACGTATTCGTTACTCTCATGGGCCCAGAATCGTTAAGAAATTCACCTGGGATGCCAGTGAAAATAATCGGGCACGCATTGTCTTTGAAGACCTCAACGAGACCGTTAACCGTAAGCAGTATGAAGGCGACTGGGCACTGTTCAGACTGCTGGATAAATCCGAGATGGTGGGTACAGCTGATCCTCGCGAGTATAACCTGACGTTTAATGAGCAGGGTCGTAAAGCGAGTTTCAAGCTGATTGCCGACAGCAGCTCTAACCCGTTCAACCCGAAACTGCTCCGCAGTTATCAGCTGAGGGGAAGTCTGTAATGGAGATACTTGACGCAACTGAATCCAATACACAGCTCAGACTGCCCGGTATTTACGGCAAGCTTCCCGCACACGGGGATTTTGTTGACCGCGGTTTGTCTGTGACGTTTATCAAACTATGGGATCAGTGGTTGCAACAAGCTTTTGCAGGCAGCAGAGAAGTGCTGGGTGATGACTGGTTAACAACCTATCTTACCAGTCCCATCTGGCGATTTGTACAGTCCGAAGGGGTGATTGATGGTCGTGGGTGGGCTGGTATTCTGGTGCCAAGCGTTGATTCAGTGGGCCGGTACTTTCCTTTAACGATTGCCATGCCCTTGTTGTCGTTTGAACGACCTGCGAGTTTTCTGGCTGAAAATACCGACCTGTTCACTTTCTGGGAATCCTCTGCCATGCAGGCTTTACAGGAGGGTTTGAATGCGGATGCACTGTCTGAGCAATTAAACGACTCTGCTTCAGCATTGCATCAGACAGCAGAGCCCATTGGCAGACACACGCTGGTACAGGGACAAGCAGTTTCCATGAGCAGTACCGCGCCCTGGGCAACATTACTGGACGCCCAGATGAGCCAGCAGGATGACAGTTATACTCTCTGGTCCTGCACCGGTTCCAGCTGCATGCCACCGATGCTACTGCAGACCAAGGGACTTCCAGACCCCAGAAAATATACGGCTATGCTCAATGGCCAATGGCAGACTCTGGGATGGAGCGCTTCTTTATGAAAACGAAGCGAATCCTGGCAACCGTTATAAACAGCCATGAGCGAAGAAAAATATTTTGTGACACCCTCAAACATGAAAAATGGCCAGGCAAAATATTTTTCACGGTAAAAAGAATCATTGATTGATTAACCCCATAATCGTTTATCAAGACGCAAGGGATTGAATTGAAATGGCATCGCCACAAATCATAGATATTGACAGTCTGCTGGAACCGATTTCGGATGATCAGCCCCAGGGAGAAGACATTCGTGAAGATCGTTCTCCTACGTCAGATTACTACACCATAAAAGATGCCCGTAATGCCGCCAGGGCTACTGAACGTGGTGGACTTTTTGATGCCGATTCGCGAGCAGAAGCTCTGGCAGAATGGCATCCTGTGCTCAATAAAGGTAAGGAAATCCTGAGTCAGAAAAGCAAGGATATTGAAGTTGCTTGCTGGATGATTGAGGCTGCAGTGAGACTGCACGGATTCAATGGGCTCAGAGACAGCCTGATTGTTTTACGAAGACTGATTGATAATTTCTGGGATGATCTCTATCCAGAGCCTGACGAAGACGGCATCGAAACCAAGGTAGCTGCCATTACCGGTTTGAATGGTGATGGCAACGAAGGCACATTGCTTGCTCCCATTCGCAACTGCGCCATCAGTGAAGATTCCAGCATGGACGCCTTCAGCTTCTTCAAGTATCAACAGGTTTATGATGCCAGCAAGATTGCTGAAGAAGAAAAAAGGGCTGACCGTTACGAAGAGATTGGCTTGACCCTGGAAGAGGTTGAAAGAACCGTTTCTACAACCGCTGACCAGTTCTATCTTGATCTGGTTGATGATATTGAAACCTGTAACGAAGAATTCAAACTGCTCACTGAAAAGCTGAGTGAACTGTGTGGCTATGATGCTCCGCCCAGCAGCCAGATCACCAGCCTGCTGGATGAAGTGCTCAGAACAGTGCGCTTTCTCTGTCAGGAAATTCTTGCCAGAGCACAAGCTCAGGCTGAGTCGCAACAAACGGTTGAAAGCAGTGAGTCTGAGACAGACAGTGGCGTTTCTGTAGAACAGGTTTCCGGTCACTCTGTCACAGTACAGCATTCATTTGTCGCTGGAGGTGAAATTACCAACCGGGAACAGGCTCTGGATCAACTCAAGAAAATTTCCGATTATTTCCGTCTCTATGAGCCTCAATCTCCCCTGCCCGATGGTATTGATCGCCTCGTGCGCTGGGGACGCATGACCGTTGCCGAACTCATGATGGAGCTCATGCCAGAAGAGAACTCCAGAGGACTATTCAGTCAACTGACCGGTGTCGCCATGGATGGAACGTCCACTAACACTTATGTTGCTCCTCCTGCCCCCGTCGCTTCCAGTAGCAGTCTGCAAGATATTGAAGATGAAACGCTCTCTAACCAAGCTGCCAGTGGTAACTGGGGGCCCAACGAAGAAGAGAAGAAAGAGCAACAAAAGCAAGAAGGCTGGTAATAGGTACTTTGCCTCTATGTAATCTCAATATTCAAGGATCGAGAAGATGAAAAAAACTGTAATTATTAAAAAACAACAAAAATACACCCGTACATCATCAGAAGAATTCACCATAAATGATCTCAAAAAATCCGCTAAAGATCTTGAAAATAAAATTAAAACCGACAAACGCAAAGTTGTAGAGTTTATAGAAATGGTTTGATCATGGATACCAAAGTATTCGTTAGTGCACATTTTAAAGAGTGCTGCCCGTTAAAGAGTGCTGCCCGGCTGAAAAGCTTCAGTTGTTAATACAACGTTTTAAAGCCTATAAGCAGTCGGGCAAACCTCACCCAACATTTGGAAGAGATACTACATACGACTTCCCTGTCTCTGTTAGAGATGCAGGTTTGCAACATATACACATTAAAGACTCTACTTCCAAAAGATGGAATCTCAAGTCGATCATGTATAATCGTACCAGTGATACAGCACTGATTTACACTGAGGGCTTTATCCATAAGAACTATTTTTTACTTTTAGGCTTTATTGAAAATGCTCACGAAACATACAAGTCAAAACCGATGTATTTACTTGATCTTGCAGAAATCGCCGAGCGTTTTAGAGAAAAATTTTGAGAGGTTCTAGTCATGAAAGAAGAAATAGCTTTCGCCTGGAATACCTTTCAGCCAGAGCTGGAAGGCTTATATTTTGTTGCTGTTCAGTTCGGTCAAAATGCCGGTACTTTTGACTTTATTGAGTGGAAAGACGGTTCTTGGCATGGTATAGAGGATGAATATGTTATTGCTCACATAGATATTCAATCCTTTAAGAAGCAACTGTCCATCAAATGGCCAGGCGAATCAACTCCACCTTTACGAGCACCACGAAGTGAAGTGGGTGATTCAGATTTATGGGAAGAGGTCTAACTGAACCATCCTATATACAAGCAAATAAAAAGAAACAGGGAGAACGACATGTCTGACAGCATCCACGACAAACTTAAGCGGGTTCGCAAGCCCCGCGTCCACATTACCTATGACGTTGAAACCAACGGCGCTGAAGTGGTTAAGGAACTGCCTTTTGTAGCAGGTGTTATGGGGGATTACTCCGGCGATAACACCGAAGGCAAGAAAGCCATGAAGGAACGGAAGTTTGTCCAGATCGATCGCGATAACTTCAATCAGGTTATGGGGAAAGTTAACCCCAAACTGAATCTGAAAGTCCCCAACACACTGGCAGATGATGACAGTGAAATGGCCGTTGATCTTGATTTCAACTCCATGGATGACTTTGATCCTGAAAAGCTGGTTCAACAGATTGGGCCCCTGAAAGAACTCATGGCTGCCCGCAGCAAACTCAGAGACCTGATGAGTAAAGCGGACCGCTCTGAAGACCTGGAAGAAATTCTGGAAAACATACTCAAAAATACTGATGAAATCACCAAAATCTCAGAGGAACTGGGAATGGGTGGCAAGGACGAGGGAGATGCCTGATGAGCACAGAAACTGATGAAGCCGTATTAGAAGCAGCCGAAGCCCAGGAAGATTCCCTCAGTCTGCTGGAACAGGCCATTGGTGCCACCAAGCAAACTGAGCGGGATGATGCCAAAGACCTTCTTGAGAACCTCACCAAGCAGGTTCTGGACGGTACCGTAAGCTGGGATCGAAACCTGACCAAAACCATCAACTCTGCAGTTGATGCCATTGATGCAGCCATCTCCAAACAGCTGGCCGCCATCATGCATACTAAAAAGTTCCAGAAGCTGGAAGGTTCCTGGCGTGGTCTGAATCATCTGATCATGAACAGTGAAACCAGTGCAAACCTGAAGCTGCGCATGCTGAACGTCAGCAAACGTGAACTCTTCAAGGACCTGGACAAGGCTGTGGAATTTGACCAGAGTCAGACCTTCAAGAAAATTTACGAAGAAGAGTTTGGTATCGCCGGTGGTGAACCTTATGCCTGCATCATTGGTGACTATGAGTTCACCAGCCACCCGGAAGATATTGATCTGCTGACCAATATGTCCAATGTGGCCGCTGCGGGATTCTGCCCATTCGTTTCTGCAGCAGGTTCAGAAATGTTTGGTTTTGATGACTATACCGAACTGTCCAAGCCCAGAGATCTCGCCAAGATTTTTGAATCTCAGGAATACATCAAGTGGCGCAGTTTCCGTGACAGCGAAGACTCCCGGTTTGTGAATCTGGTCATGCCCAGAGTTCTTTCCCGTCTGCCCTACGGAGCCAACTCCAAGACGGTTGAGGCCTTCAATTATGAAGAGTTCCCTCAAGATGAAAGTGGCATGGCCACAGATGTTGAGCACGATCAGTACACCTGGATGAATGCGGCCTACGTGATGGGCACCACCCTGACCCAATCTTTTGCGGAAAACGGCTGGTGTACTGCCATTCGTGGTGCTGAAGGTGGTGGTAAGGTAGAAGGCTTGCCCAGCCACGTCTTTAAGAGCGACGACGGCGACACCGATCAGAAGTGTCCTACCGAAATCGGTATTACCGATCGTCGTGAAGCAGAGCTCAGCGGCCAGGGCTTCCTGCCTCTGTGTCACTACAAGAATACCGACTACTCAGTATTCTTTGGTGCCCAGACCACCCAGAAGCCCAAGGTATTTGATAACCCTGACGCTACTGCAAATGCTTCTATCTCTGCCCGCCTGCCCTACATCATGGCAACCGGCCGTATCGCCCACTACCTGAAAGTTATGGGTCGTGACAAGATCGGTTCCTTCATGGAAGCCAAGGATGTAGAACGCTGGTTGAACCAGTGGATTGCCCAGTACACTAACGGCAATCCGGACGCTTCTCCTGAAATGAAAGCCCGTTACCCGCTGGCTGAAGCCCGTGTAGAAGTTAAAGAGAACCCAGGTGCTCCCGGATCATACAGTGCAGTCGCCTATATGCGTCCATGGTTGCAAATGGAAGAGCTGACCACCTCTTTAAGAATGGTTGCCAACATTCCTTCTCCTGGTTAAGACACCGTTATACGACTGTCTATCAACTCCACCATTCCCGCTTAGCGGGAATGGTTTTTAACTTCTAAACACCAACGATAAACCGACATCTACAATCCGCCGTTTTTATCAGGAAGCAATTGTGTCTGAAGATCAGGCTACATCGGCAATACAACCAAAAAAACAAAAGCAGACTGAGCCGCCGTCAGTATCAGAGCGTATTAAAGCCAGACAGACGAGAACGGACTCACTGAAACGATTTCTGCAGGAGCCGGATGCAAACCGCGCTCTGTTTATCTGGCTGACTGAGCTCAGCTCTGGATCGAGTCAATACCAAAATGGCCAGCTGCAAGACTTCATCAGCTGTCAGATTGCAGCTATCGACGAAAAAATTAATGACCTGCTGAATGCCATTCTTCATCATCCCCGCTTTCAGCAGCTGGAGAGCAGCTGGCGTGGTCTATGGACCTTAGTTGATCAATCCGGCCAGTCCCGTATGACCCGGGTGCGCCTGCTCGATATCAGTTGGCGTGAAGTCAGCAAGGATATTGAGAGAGCACCCGATATCACTCAAACCACCCTGTTTCGTCTGATTTACAATGAAGAGTTCGGTATGGCCGGCGGTGAGCCTTACGGCATCCTTCTGGGTGATTATCAGGTTGCTCATCGTTCATACCCCGGACATCCCTACGACGATATCACAACGTTACAGGGCCTTTCCCAGGTTGCTGCAGCGTCTTTTGCTCCCTTCGTCTGTGGTGCAGCCCCTGAGCTGTTTGGACTTGATAGCTTTGACGAACTGGGCATGCCCCTGAATATTTCCAATCTGTTCCAACAACAGGAATACATTCGCTGGCAATCCCTGCGACAGAGTGAAGACAGTCGTTTTCTGGCCATCACTCTGCCAGAAGTGCTTTGTCGGGAACCCTGGGATAAAACCATCACTCTACCCAGACAGGACTCTCTGAATTTTAAAGAAAATTCCCGGGAAAAAGGATTATCGGGCTATCTCTGGGCCAATGCCTGTTACGCCTTTGGTTGCAATCTTTTAAGAGAGTTTGGCGATGTTGGCTGGTTTGCACACATCAAGGGCGTTCCAAGAGACTATCTGGGTGGCGGACTGGTCACTTGCTATCAGTCTCAGGATTACAGCACCGATAGTCAGGGCACCGCCCACAAAATACTCACGCCAGTCTTGATCACGGATACCATCGAACGTGAATTATCCGACCTGGGTCTGATAGCATTGAGCCACTGTCATGATACGCCCTATGCGGCCTTCCACAGCTGCCCTTCTCTGCATCTGTCCAAAAAATATAAGAGTAAATCAGCAACATCAAATGACCGAATCAGCGGAATGTTGCAACAGGTTTTATCCGCTTCTCGCTTTGCCCACTACATCAAAATCATGATTCGTGAGAAAGTAGGTCAATTCATTACTGCTAAAGAATGTGAGCGTTATCTGCAAGAGTGGCTCAATAAATATTGTACTGGCCGTGAAGACCTGAAATGGGAGATGCTGGCCCGTTATCCTCTGCGTGAAGCCAGGGTAGAAGTCCGAGAGCAACCTGGCAGTGCCGGAGCCTATCACAGTACTATTTATCTGCGCCCCCATTACAGCGCAGATCACCTGGTTTCAGAATTACGCCTGACTACAGAGTTGGCCTCTTTAAATAATCACTGAATAATAACAGACCAGAAATAAAAGCCATGAATACGAAAATTTTTGGAAAAATCATTTTAACCTTCCTGTCCCTCACTCTCACAGGTTGTGCATCCACCCAGAAAGCGGCAACTTACAGCCCTGATAAATCTCATGCCCTCAACCTCATGAATGCCGCTGGTATTGGCTCTACCTTGAAAGATACCAAGCTGCCTCAGGATACAGTGAATACCCTGATGAAAAGTGATGTAGCTGACCTGGGATTTGCACTATCAGGGTTTGGAGCACCGCTACCTGGCCTAAACGGTCTTGATACTGCCGGACTCAACCTGTTAGCCACTGTTCTAGCTCCTGAAGATGCTGCTGCCAGAAACAGTATTTTTGGCTGGATGCCTGAAAATTCCGTGAAGGGCAAAGATCCTGAACAAGCTTTTTTCAATGAACTGGAAACTGCTTTCGAGCTTGGTCTGAAAGCTGAGGGGTATACTTTTGTCAAATTCTCTGACGGGAAGAAAAAGATTGTTACTTATGTTTTTTACAACCCTTTAAAAGGTTGCGTTCTCGAAAAGAGTGCCAAGAGCCATAAGGATTTATGTGGCGTAACCGTTGCTGTATGGGGGCAAGAAAAAGGAGTAGCTCCAAGCTTTGTAAACCCAGGAAATTATCAAAGCTACTATTTCAGTAGTTATGGTCATAACTTTACCAGGTTCAGCTTTATTGGAGCTGCGAAGGACGACTTTACACAATTTGAAATTTTGAAATCCGTTAGTAAAAATATGCCGGACTGGGCTTTTATGTACCTAGCCCCAAAACAGATTTCTTTGAATGCTCAAAGCAGAAACCCTGTACCTCTAGTACTGGATCAGGGTGAGCCACTTTATTTCGTGATTTCCAATTAAAAGCATGAATCGACATTCTCAGGATAACTTAGCCAGTATCAGCTCAAGAGCCTCACCGTGTTTATCCAAAGTATTTTCAATGCCTGAAAAACGTTCACGAGTCTCATGTTTGAATTGGTCAAGATCATTAGAAATCTGGCAAATCCATTTCCCATGCTGTATCAGGAGTTTCCCATGCTGTTCCAAAAGCGCCCCATGCCGTTCCAGGAGTTCCCCATGATGCTCCAAAGTCTTTTGCTGGCTGTCCAAAGTCTTTTGCTGGCACTCAAACATCTGATCCTGTTTGTCAAATCTTTTGATCATTTCAGCACGAGTATTACTGGCAAATCTCACCAGTCCCGTAAGGGTATCCCTGATATGATCCAACTCTCCATTGGCATAAGACTCAGCCTTAACAGCCATAGAACAATACCTGTATCTGTAATTATGAGTAGATCAGCGTAGCACAAAAAAAAATATGCATGCATTCAGGAAAGTACAACCAACATGAATAATAACTAACGATGTATACCCATAATAACGATAAAAAGCTCATGGCACCGGTACTGGACCGATTACTGGAACCATCCAGTGACCGGTCAAGGCAAAACTTTCTCGAGCTGCGTCAGTTACGGGAAAGTGTTCGCAGAGATCTCGAAAACCTGCTGAACACTCGTTATTGCGTCATTTCTCCACCGACCGAGCTGACAGAAGTCAGAAAAGGTCTGCCTAACTATGGCCTGCCCGACCTGTCCACCATCAATCTGAATTCTTCCGAAGCGCTCAATCAGTTTTGCCGACAGGTCGAAAGAACCATTCTTCACTATGAGCCCCGTATTCGTTCAGTCAAAGTAGAAAGCAAAAGTACTATTGATCCCGAAGATCCAACAGTCCGTTTCCGTATGGAAGCCGTTCTGCATGCCACAGCGGCCCAGGAACTGTTGATTTTTGATTCTGCACTGGATCCGGTTAACCAGACCATCGACATTCTTGAAATGCAGTAAACGTCAGGAAGGAAATAACCAATGAGTGATAAATTACTCCCTCTGTATGAAAAAGAACTGGCGTTCGTTCAACAGTCTGCTGGCGAGTTTGCTCAACGTCACCCAGCCATCGCCGGTTCACTTCAACTGGATACCAATACGGTAGACGACCCACTGGTGGCTAAACTGTTGTCCGGCGTTGCCTACATGAATGCTCGTATACAACAGAAACTGGATGATGAGTTCCCTGAGTTAACAGAAGCCATGCTGGAAACTCTGTATCCTCACTACCTTCGCCCTATTCCTTCCATGACCATTGTTCAGTTTGAACCTGAACCCTTATTGGATGCACCCGCCAGTGTCCCTTCAGGAAGCTGGCTGGATACCGACCAGCATTCAGGTAACAGTTGTCGTTTTACCACCGCCTATGATGCACGGGTACCGGCCATTTCCGTCAAATCGGCTAACTTGATGCCCAGGCCTTTCATTGCCCCAGGATCCAATAAAGTCACTGATGCCAACGCCGTAATCAAACTGGAGTTTCAGGCACTGGCAGAGGAAGCCCCGATCGAAGAAATCGTTGACGACACCCTTCGCTTTTATTTGAAAGGACAGCCTCAACACGTTTACCCACTTTATGACCTTCTGCTGACTCGTACTGTCAAACTGGTCATGGCTCGAAGTGACGATGACCCTAACCCGGTCTATCTGGACAGCGAACAAATTCAAGCGGTAGGGTTCGAGGAAGATGAAGGCCTGATTCCCTATCCGGATAATGCCTTTCTGGGCTATCGCCTGCTTACCGAGTTTTTTGTATTTCCTGAGAAATTTCTTTTTCTTGATGTTTCCGGCTTTAAAAAAGCACTTCAGGGAAACCTTTCTCAGAAGTTCAATCTTTATATCTACCTGGAAGAAAGTAACGAAGAGCTTGAGCACCAACTGGCAGCCAGTATGTTTGCACTGGGTTGCACCCCCGCAATCAACCTGTTTCCCATGCGCGCAGAACCGATATCTCTGAATCATACTGAGTACGAATACCCGATTATCCCTGATATACGTAGAAAGGGAGAGCTGGAAACCTGGTCCATCGAGAACGTTGCCTGCACTGATAATGAAGGCAGCAAAAGGGAATTCACTCCCTTTTACAGCTATCGTCATCATCAGGTGGAAGCAGGCCAGACCGCATTCTGGAGTCCACGACGCCGTGAAGTGGTGGAAGGCGAGCACTTTAATGAGCAAGCCAGTGAATGTGCTATACGACTGGTTGATCTGGAAATGAATCCTTTTAAAGCTAAAAACAGTGTTTTACACCTGGATTTAATCTGCACCAATCGTAACCAGCCCAGAAAGCTGCCCACGGGTGGTGGACAGCCATTCTTTTCTATTGTTGATGGTGACGCACCTGCAGGCAGAATCATCTCTGTTACTCCGCCAACTACCGTGGTCAGACCGCCACTCAAAGACGGTGCATTCTGGCGGTTGATCTCTCATCTGAACCTGAATCACCTGTCCTTAAGTCGTGGCACCGATTCCTGTGAAGCTTTCAAGGAAATTTTACGACTCTATAATTTCAAGGATTCCGCCAGTACCCGAAACCTTATTGAAGCACTGAGAACCATGAATACACGAGCCATTACTGCTCCTATATCCATTGATAATACCGTCGTACTCTGTCGTGGAACGGAAGTAGAGCTTCAACTCGACTCCATGATGTTAACGGGCACCAGTCCTCTGCTGTTCAGCTCAGTGATTGAGCGTTTCCTCGGTGTTTACTGCACAATAAACTCTTTTGTTCGTCTGATTGTGACCCTCAGTGGCAAGGACGGTGAGTTTAAGCGCTGGCCTCCCAGGGCCGGAGAGAAGGCCCTGCTATGAGTAACAAAGAGAGCCTTTTTCAACAATTAAAAAGCAACCCACAGCAGTTTGATTTTTTTCAAGCGGTGAGGATGCTGGAACTCATCAGTCAGACAGAACGAGCCAAAGAAGAAAGCTTTGCCAGTCAGCCTGTCGCAGAGCTCGCCCCACCTCACAGAGAACTGGTGAGATTCACGGCATCCCACAGTTTTGGCTTTGCGGCTTCTGATATCACCCGCCTGAAACTCAAGGAACAGGAATCAGTTCAGGACCCTTCCTCCCGACACCAGTGGTCCATGGAAGTTACGTTTATGGGACTGATTGGCTCCCAGGGTGTCCTGCCTCACCATGTGGGTGAGACCGTTCTTAAAGAACTGAAAATGAGAAACCGGGGGTTGCGTGATTTTCTGGATATTTTTCATCATCGCACCCTGTCACTGTTCTATCGAGCCTGGAGAAAGTATCAGCTTCCGGCCAATTTCGAACGCAATAAACTGGAATCATTAGAGCGGGAAAGCCTGACACCTGAAAACGACGCTTACAGCCTGGCTCTGAAATCGTTGGCTGGGCTGGGAACAGACAAGGTACAGAATCGCACAACAGTCCCTGATGATATTGTTGCCGGTCTGGGTGGTTTACTGGGTCGCACTACCCCTACTGCCAGCGCACTAAAGAGCTGTATATTGCACCACTTTGGCCTGAAGGCCAGCATTGAACAGTTCATAGGAGACTGGTATCAGATACCCGGTGACCTGCAAACGCAATTACCTGGTAAAACCAACCGTTTTCAGGGAGTGAACAACGTTCTTGGTCAGAATATGGTGCTGGGAGCCCAAAGCTGGCAAATACAAAGCCGATTCCGTGTCGTACTGGAACCCATGAGTTATCGTCAGTACATGACTATTATGCCCGGCACCCGCAAGCTGGACTCAATGAAAGCCCTGATTCGAATGATGGCAGGTGCGGAACTGGATTTTGATATTTTCATTCAGGTCAGGGAAAAAGAACTTCCGCCACTGCAACTGGGGCAACGAGAAAATTATTATCCAATGCTGGGGCTGAACAGTCGTCTACAGGCTGATCAAGCCAGTGAACAATTAATTACAGTCACGGTTGCAGGTTGAAGATTTTGTAAAATAACTGTCTTTTTAAGTTAGCGTCCATAGAATATCGTTAGTGCTAAGGAAGCATAATTGCAGTTGGAGTAAAAGGAAGAAAATGACTGTTTTAAAAACAACCCATAATACTATTATTGCTGGTAAGTATTGCGGAAAACCCGTTTATTGCACACCCAATGCCAACGACATCTATCAAAACCTTCTTAAGCTTGCACGGACAGGTCATCATTGGGCACGTGTAACAGTAGAGGGAGTACAGTCACTTGCGTCAGGCAGACTTCATCAGAACAATATCTTTGTTCGACCAAACCATTTGGCCAGAGGCGGCACAGAAGAATTTGTGATGATTTTGCCAGGTTGCAAGGTGACCGTAGAGAAGCTGCCTAATGATAAGTTCAAGATTTTGCATTTTGATGCCGATCTAAATTTTTCTGAACTTCAAGGAGATGAGAAAAAGCCTAGCTTATATAGAGCTTCAAAAAGCCGTGATGGATGGCAAACCGCACTACAGCCGGATTACAAGATCTTGCCTGAGAAAGATCGATATGTAGCTATTTCAGATATAAGAAATGTTAGAAGTAGTAGTGTGGCTGAAGAAGTGGCTGACTATCTAGCTGATACACCCAATACAGGCAGTCAAAAGATAGATGCAAATGGCTTTGATTTACACTTCACTCCAGGCCAGAAAAGAGTTGGTGGTTTAGTTAATTATAAGGAAGCAATATCCCCTATTGAGGCAAAAAATTTAAATGAGTCAGCTTACCTCTTAGCTAGAGCAATGTACGATGCAAGAGATATTAAAGGAATTAGCTGGGTTTCTGAGTTTGGTGGATCTGGAATCTTAACCCAAGCAATGAAGATGCTAGCAGATCAGAAAGTAAGCCTTGAAAAACATACTATCTTTCTCTATCGACCAAGCACATCTCCAAATGAAGCCGTCCGTATAGCGCAACAACTTAACCTCAACTTAGACAGGAAGGTCACTCATACCCATCCACTCGATGTGATTGGAAACCGCGATCAGATCGAGATGATCATTAGTAGAGTTCGTTCTAAAAATGATAATTATAAGCTTAAATATTCGCCTTGGGATTTGTTAAGCTATGGAACAAAGCTGCAAGGAGCATCCACAACAGCATTAACTATCGCAGGTGTTTCAACGTTAGGTGTCTCCAACCCTCAAACTCTATTTTTTGTAACAGCAATTGGGGCAATAGCTGGATTTGGTAAGCTTGGAATGAACTTGACAGAAGGCTGGGCCCCTCGTCTACATAAGAAAACGAACAAGCTATTGGGGAAAAATTGAGATGTTGAACCTCATTAAATACTCTTCTCTCAAGCTGAAAGATGTAGAAGAGCCTATAGTGCCTCAAGGCCCTAGCTTCAACCAGTGTGGCTTGATTAAACATAATTTGGGAGGTAACTGCCTTCAGTTCAGATCACCAAAACACCGCCCAAGGAATACTTACTCCAAGTCCATCTATGAAAAGCGCTATAAAAATATGGAGTTCTATACAAAGCTCTCCAACAATCTAGAGATGTCTGATGAAAGCTGGCGATATCGAACTATTTTTATGAGGACTTGGAGCTATAATGGTTCCTGGTTCACTGGAAAAGTGTATCAGCAAAGCTTACACATCAACATTCTTGAGCCAAATCAAATCAACAAGAAGATTTCTTTTTTTCATCCAAGAGCCTTTGAAACGACAATATTACAGCTGTTGACTTCTTCATATTCTCATTATGATGGCTGTAACGCACGTATTGCACCTGTTAACTGGAAGCCTTTAACTCAGCATCCTATGCCTGCAGTAACATTTACAGTTTCTATCCCAATGCGTAGGCTTGATGACACAAAACAAATAGTCATTATTCCCTTCTCAAATCAACATCTTATTGAGTTTAGCTTTAGTTATGGGGGAGAATTCTGGAATGAAAGCAATCTTCCAGATGACGAACTGGTCAGTACTCAACCTCTTATTGAGTTACAGAATGACATTATTAACAGCATTCAATTGAATCTATCTCCTGAATCCCAAGCTCAATTTGATGCTGTTAAAGCGGAATGTCCTAATATGTCCCTTACGGATAATTTCCCTCCTATAGACTGGTCAGCGACAAGTAACTCAAAGCCGTAAGCTTTCATGTCGGAAGCAAGTTTAACGACCCGCTACCAACTCATAGCAACATCTGGCAAGCTAATAATCAAATGGCTTAAGCATGGTCAGAGAGACTGACTAAATAACGGCTCTCTGGCGGAGAAAGAACAAGAAAAAGGACGAAATAACAATATGATATCCCATAATCTTAAGGCTCTGGTGGACAAAATGTCCCCTGCCCTGCGCGATGCGCTGGAAGGTGCTGCCGGTCTTTGTCTGGCTCATAACCAGTACAATGTTGAACTGGAACACTGGCTGCTTAAACTGCTTGATCGCAGTGATACCGATTTTTACAGCTTGCTTGAATTGCATGAAGTCAATCCATCCACTCTGGCTAAACAACTGGCCTCTTCTATTGCAAAATTCAAGGGCGGTAGCAGTCGTCCGGCAGCACTTTCACCTTCCATTGTCGAAGGTGCCAAGAACGCCTGGATGATAGCTTCAGTCGACTGTGGTCATGGCCAGATTACTTCAGGTCACCTTTTGGCCGCGCTGCTGCTGGATGATCAATCACGCCGACAATTGCTGGAAAGCCTGCCTGTCCTGCGAGATGTTGCTCCAGAATCCATCAGAGAAACAGCAAGAGCTCGTGTGGGCACCACTGCAGAATCGGCATCAACGCTTTCTGCTTCCTCCGATTCGGGCTCAGGTGCTCCTGATACAACGGCAAAACCCACGAAAACCCCTTCACTGGACAAGTACACCGTCAATCTTACAGAGCGTGCTGCAAACGGTGAGATTGATCCGGTGCTTGGACGCGATGAAGAAATCAGACAATGTATTGATATTCTCCTGAGGAGGCGCCAGAACAATCCTATTCTCACCGGTGAGGCCGGTGTCGGTAAAACGGCTGTAGTAGAAGGTTTTGCACTGCGTATTGCCAACAAAGATGTACCTGATCCGCTGAAAGGTGTTGTTGTGCGAACGCTGGATCTCGGTCTTCTGCAGGCAGGGGCCAGTGTTAAGGGTGAATTCGAAAATCGTCTGAAATCAGTGATTGAAGAAGTGAAAGCGTCACCCACTCCCATCATTATGTTTATCGATGAAGCTCACACCCTGATCGGGGCCGGCGGTAAAGAAGGCCAGGGAGACGCAGCCAACTTGTTAAAACCCGCTCTTGCCCGAGGTGAGCTAAGAACCATTGCTGCTACCACCTGGGCGGAATACAAGAAATACTTTGAACGTGATCCGGCTCTGACCCGTCGATTCCAGGTAGTTAAAGTGGAAGAGCCTGATGAAGAAAAAGCCATCGATATGATGCGGGGTATTTCTTCTTCTCTCAACCACCACCACAAAGTCCGAATTCTTGATGAAGCGATTGTTGCTTCGGTTGTCCTCTCCCATCGTTACATCCCAGGGCGACAACTTCCTGATAAGTCCGTCAGTCTTCTGGACACCGCTTGTGCAAGGGTAGCTCTAAGTCAGACTGCTACACCTGCAGCCATAGAAGATGCACAGCGCAGGATTCAGCGTGCTGAAACAACGATAGCCATGCTGGAACGGGAACAGGCGGCTCAGGAGATTCACACCGATAGACTGGCCGCACTGCAGGAAGAAAAAGACAGTGCGACAGAAGAGTTAAGTAAACTTCAGGCTCAGTGGCAAAAAGAGCTTGAGCTAATCGGTAAAATTCGGGACATACTGGATCAGATTGACAGTAACTTCCTGGCTACCCAGCAACCAATAGAAGTCGACGCTGAGACCTCAGACACTATTGAAAAAGCTGAAGCACAAGAGACTGAAAACAGCGCGGAAAGCGAAGAAACTGCAACAGAAGAATCAGAAAATACGCTCTCAGACCAGGATATTGCCGAACTGAGAGAACAGCTGCAAAAACTGACCGCTGACCTGAAAGATATCCAGGGCGAACAACCCCTGATGCAGGCCAGTGTTGATGAGCAGGCTGTGGCTGAAGTTGTTGCCAACTGGACCGGTATTCCTGTCGGCAAGATGGTCAGTGACGAGATCAATGCCATACGTGAACTGGCTAATCGCATGAAGACTCGTGTCATTGGTCAGGATCACGCTTTGGAAGCCGTTGCTCAGGCGATCAAAACTTCCCGAGCAGGCCTGACCGATCCTCGCAAGCCTGTAGGCGTATTCCTGTTCGTAGGCACCAGTGGTGTTGGTAAAACAGAAACAGCGCTGACATTGGCTGATCAGCTGTACGGTGGTGAGCAAAACATCACTGTTATCAATATGTCTGAGTTTAAGGAAGAGCATAAAGTGTCCATGCTCCTCGGCTCACCTCCCGGTTATGTTGGCTATGGTGAAGGCGGTGTGCTGACAGAAGCGGCTCGAAGAAAACCTCACTCCATTATTCTTTTGGATGAAATGGAAAAGGCCCATCCGGGCGTCCAGGACATCTTCTACAACCTGTTTGATAAAGGCACCATCAAGGACGGTGAAGGCCGTGATATAGACTTCAAGAACTGTGTCATTATCATGACCTCCAATGCGGGCGAAGATGCAATCAGAGCCATTTTCAGTCAGGTTGAGGAAAAGCCGGAACCGGAAGTTCTACTGGATAATATCCGCCCTCACCTGTTGCAAAGTTTCAAGCCGGCATTCCTGGGTCGCACCAATCTTATTGCCTACTACCCTCTGGATGACGAGAACCTGATGAAGATCTCTGCAATCAATATGCACAAGATCGAGAAGCGTGTGACCGAACATTACGGTGCACAATTCAGCTACGATGATGAGGTACTGCTCCACATTGTTGCCCGCTGCCAGGAATCGGATACCGGTGCCAGAAATATAGAAAATATTCTGACCCGTTCTGTGCTGCCTGAGCTGGCCAGTGTCTGCCTGGCGCGTATGGCAGAAGATCAACCAATCTCCAGAGTTCATATTGGAGTCAATGACGATGGTGAATTTGACTATCAGTTAAGCTAAACCTTTCGCAGGCTGTCTTCACAGCCTGCTCTCTTTTCCTTATGCTAGGAGCCTGTCGGACTTAAGACTATTTCGGCCTAAACTCCAGAAAGAACGGCCCAATTATTCGATGAATTCGATTAAATAGGTCAACTATTCTCACGAATCCATCGAAGCTGTCTAGAACGCTCAAGACTGTCGACTCGTTCTACTGAAATTTATGCTCGAAAGC
>NZ_JBPCXO010000485.1:0-10680 GCF_051008435.1 Endozoicomonas sp.
GTGCATTACCTGTAAAACTGATGTTTTTTAGAATCAGGGAAAACAGCCTGACTGCTTCTCAGGAAAATCCGGCAAAACTATACGACGAAAGGTGTTCTACCTGTGCTTTGAAATTCCTATACATTCAAATGTCAGCACCATTCCCGGCATGCTGGGAAACAACACTCCGCTGGTACTGGCACTGAAAACCAATAATGAAGAACTGGCTTGCAAACTGGTCAGGCACTACACGCCCGATCAACTAAGAGAACCCTGCACATGGGCAGGTAACAGTGCACTGACACTGGCCCACATAGGCCGCTTCAACCAATTATTACCTTTGATCGCGGCAAAGGTGGGGGGCTACCCTGCTGAAGAAGCTGCTTTTCTTGATACTTTATACAATGCCGAAAAACCGACCTATAAAGACGATCAGAAATCCCAGAGCAACTGGCATGATATGTACGACAACGACATGTATCTGGATGATGCGGGTCGTTTTGTTGAGCATCAACACCGACAAAAAAGGCCCGAGCTATATCAGGCTTCTGCTCATGTCAGACAACCTTCTCGACCATCCGCACGCGTGTTCAAATCCTACCCTGCCAAAACGCCTGGATTCAGAAACAGTGGCAACCAATGCTTTGCCAATGCCTCACTGAAACAACTGATTATTGGAGTGGACGCCTTGACCCTTCAACAGATCAGAGAAAAATCCAAAGGTATGATTAAAGAACGAGCAGCTGTCGCTAACGCTTTTGCGGATCTTTCAGAAGCTACCTTCAAGGTTCGCAACGGAGAATCTGTCCCTCCAAAAAACATGGATCACCTGCACAGTGATTTTTTTGTCAAAGCACGAGCTCTGGCAGCCGCAAAACCCAATCAACATTGGCGTCAGACCGACAAAGACCTGTCCGATTCAATGAAACGCCTGCTCCCCAGAGGTGGGCAACCCCAACACGATGCCCATGAGTTTGCTACAGGAATGATGAACCTGCTTGGATTGAATGAACCTTCACACCAGCTTGCCCTGCTCAGACAGAGCAAAAGTCTGCTGAGTGATGACGAGAGTGAAAGACTGGGTGGCGCTCACACTTATTACCCTGTCGAAGCAAGGAAAAATCAGAATCTGCCACAAAGCT
Organism: Endozoicomonas sp.; assembly: GCF_051008435.1. GTDB lineage: Bacteria > Pseudomonadota > Gammaproteobacteria > Pseudomonadales > Endozoicomonadaceae > Endozoicomonas_A. Next base: position 1,122 of record NZ_JBPCXO010000485.1, read on the forward strand.
TTGGATACACTCGTGAAGTCATTGAGGATTATCGATGGCATGGCGCATACGAAGCCCCCACCGAAGTCATCAACAGAATTTCAAGTCCTGACCCTGCTGCACTCAAAAGCCTGAAAATACAATGCAAGGTTTATGGCCCCGATCCAGACCTGCTGGCACAAGGTGTGTTTCAAAGCAGAAAACTGATCAGCGAATCCAGAGCTATGCTCGGCAATCCACCCGTCTTTAACATGCCTGTCTACAACACCCGCACCCATCAAGAGGAAAACCATCCGTTCAGAATAAAGAGCATCGTCGTACATCTGGATGGCCCAACACTGGAATCAGGTCACTATGTCACACTGGAGCAATATGAAGGCAAATGGTACAAACATGAAGACTCCGTGGTTTCAGAACTGCCAGAGGGTATTCAGGGATTCTTTAACAGAAAACCAGACGCAGTGCCTTACCTGTTCGATCTTGAGCGGGCTGATCTCTGAAAGACAGAAAACCCGATATAACCACCTATAAGGAATGCACTTTTACACAGGCAATTCCTTTCTATTCTGAATCATCCCGCACTGGGGAGTAAGACAGATAAAAGTATTAGCAAGGCTCATGCAGTTCGAATCAACTCATATCACTTTCTTACCGGTTTCTAAATATGAATACCTAATCACACTTTCTTCAACTACATTTAAAACCCTATTAAACACAGGCTCTTCATCTTCACCTTTCTCTGCAGCAAAAATGAATAGCTCCATTGCAAAGCTAATTCACATCCTGAATGAGTACGCAGTCTTTGCTCAGATAATCCTCCTGATGATCTGAAGGCACCAATGAAGAAGGGAAATGAACCATGCGCCTTTTTAATACCCGTGCCCTTGTTCGTTCGATTGTTTTTCTTGTGCATTGCCTGCTTCTTGTTTCTGCTGCATTCGCTGAAATAAAAACAAGAACACACCTTCAGTTAATTCCTCATACACCTCAGAGTATTGAGTTAATACAGAATGACGTCCTGAGCAAGCTAAAAACATCTTGCGCAAATACCCGATCACCGACAACCTGTGAAAGCAAAGGTCACATAATCATTCACACGCCTATCTTGGACAAAAGCCCTCCCCCTCTTTCAAGCACTCGCTCCAAGAGAGACAGGCCTTCTCCAGAACCAGGCAGCGGCAGCAATGCTGAACAACCAGAGCAGCGTGCTCAACCAACATCACGACAACTCGAATATGCAAAAAATCATTGTTCTGCAGAAAGTTATGCCCGGGTTGTTCTGGTTGACACTACAGAAGACCTTTGGGCTGTTGTTGAAGAATTCAGTGACACATACTCCAGCGATACCTGGATGCAGCTGGATTACACAGGGCAAGAATGGAGCTGGGATAAAAATCCGGATCACGCACTGGGCGTGCTCTATTTACTCCCTGCCAATGCCCAATACAATACTCATGCAGTCGTCCTTTATTATGACTACTGGTCTGAGAGCCTTCGCAAAATCATCACACCCAGAATAGGCCTTTGCTCACTTTCTTCTGAACAGCCTGCGACCCTGCTCAACAGCGGAAGGGGGGTATCAAAACATCAGGATGAAGGTTTCGGCCTCGCGCCCGATGGTGGCATTTATGTAGGTGCACTTTATATCGCCCAGGCTCAGGTGGAGATGTATGACGTTAATATTGAAGGTAACCAGGTGGATACCCGCACATCGGTCATTGAACTGCACCGGGGTGGAAAACTGTTTGCCAACAACCTGACAGTAAGTCGAACAGAAGGAGAGAATCTGGTTAATCATGCCGGATTGATTTTGGCTCTTAGCCTCTCAAAAGTTCGATTGCATAATGCCAGTCTTTCCCAAACAACCACCAACGGAACCCTGCTCTACAGCGATTACTCCGAGGTACAGCTCGTCTCATCCAATATTACAGCTGCTGATACCAGCTACCCCATGGTCACCTGGTCATCCGACATTACCCTGGATGATAATGAACTGTCCGCCTACAGCACTGGCAATGACAGCCCTATAGCCCTGTCGAGTTATGACACTGAAGAAGCTGAAGAAGCTGAAGAAGCTGAAGAAATCAAGGATTATTGCCTCAAACCCAAGATAAAGGAATGCCAGAGCAACCCTGAAGGTAACATCATTGTTGACGGCATCTTTACCCACTGCAGCAGCTACCTCGACTACTGCGTCAACAACCGCATTACCATGAAGAACAATCGTTTTTTGGGAAGCTGGGAAACTATTCTCTGGGTGTTACAGGATACTTATTCTGAAGACAGTAGAGGCAATAGTAAAAGCACCTTTAACCCTTGTGCAACCGAGGATTCAGGAAGTCTGGAGGGAGACCCGGTATTTGATCTGATTGGGGGCTGTATTGCATCTTCACAACCTGAGCCTGCTACTCAGATTGACGACAGAAACCAGACTTCAACAGAAGACAGTAATCCTTTATATAGTGAACTGGAAAAACCCGCCGATGAAACATCAATTTCCTCAGCCACAATCCAGCTACTCTCTTATATTGTCATGCTTCTTAGCGGCCTGGCAGCGCTAGTCAGTTTTTAAAAAGTATACTGATGGCCGTGGGATTTCATTGTTAAGAAAACCCCGACCTTGAACACCATTAAAACTGATCGATCATATCCGTAATGATATTGTCGACGCCCATATTAAAGAAGGACTCAGCTTTTTCTGGCTCATTCATGGTCCAGATGGCCAGAACCGTTCCAGCGCCCTTGATGTCCCTGGCGATCTCAGGGGTCAGCACACGGTGATCCAGGTGGATACTGTAGGGGTCAATCTCTTTCAGAACGCCATTCAGACCAAAATCCGCCTCTTCCGAGATGAAACCACGACGCAACTGAGGCATCAGCTCACGACAGCGGATTAATGCGTCCCGTGAAAAACTGGACAATAACAGTTTTTCCAGTGGGAATTCGTTTTCCTGAATCAATTCAATCACTCGCTCGACCAGAGCCGCAGGATCGCAGGCAGGATAGAGCTTCAACTCAAGATTCAGTGTTAAATCCAGCTTCTTACACTCTTCCAGCACTTCTTCAAGGACTGGAAACAGTTCACCGGAGTACTCTGGCTTATACCACTCACCGGTATCCAGCATTCTCAGTTCATCCAGTGTCTTTTCCCTGAGCAGGCCGGAACCACTGGTGGTGCGATCCAGAGTTTCATCGTGCATCACCACTGGTGTCCGATCTTTGCTGAGCTGCGTATCCAGCTCAATCCAGCGCGCACCAAGCTGTGCTGCCAGCCGTATACCGGACAGTGTGTTTTCAGGCGCCTGGGAAGGAATACCACGATGAGCCGTCAACAGTTTCTGGCTCTCTGTGTTTACTGAAATATCCATTACTTCTGGACTCTGTAGAGAGGGATTTGGCCTTGCCTTAATGAAGAAACCCAATGACTAACAGAGCAGCCATTGGGTTTCAGTCACATTATCAGCGAATTATTTCACATTTATGACAAACCTGTCATCAATCAACAGAAATCGAACATTAATGAAAATCTATTTTCAGGACATGAACATTTTAGATTACTGCTCCTGCTCCCGGTCCAGCCTTGCCTGATCCAAATCTTGCTGAAGGCCCTGTAAGTATGCTTGATCAGGAGGCTCCAGAAAACCAAGAAGCGTAGTCAGGAAACTAATGGCTGCATTAGTACTCGGATCGACTGGAGCATCTGTAACATCAGCGGCTTCGGCATCAGTTTGCTCCCGCGCCCTCTCTTCACGGGCTCGCCTCATCGCCTCCAGTCTCTGCCTGATCTCCGCCAACATGTTGGACATATGCTCGGCTACTTCCTCACCGGCCACCTCAACACCTTCATCATCCGCATGTCTCAGAACAAAGGTGGGTGGATTAGGCGTTGCGCCACCTATACCTGTATTAGGTTCAGCTACCACAGGTGCGACGGGAGTGTCTTCTGCCGTTGGCTCTTGAAGGACCCCTTCAACCACGACTTCCTCATCGTTCTGACCTATCCCAGCCTGATCTTCGGGTGCTGGAACAACAGGAACTGGAACCGGTACAAGGGCTTGTGGAGGTGTAGCGACCTGGGGCAGAACAGGTAAAAAATTCTCAACTTCTGCAAGCGTATATTCGGGCATACTCAACGCTGCGGCTTCCTGATTACTGCGTCTCAACAGCCGAAGAAAGTATCTGGCCAGGGCTCTGCGCCTGTTCTGTCTCTGCGCAGCAGGATTATCGACGTCCTCATTGCCATCGGTCTGATCTGGATCTGGATCCAGTGCCATCAGCTGTAAGAGTTGTTCATCATTGAGAAACGCAAACAACTGCTCCAGATGGTTCTGAATGTCTTCTTCGGTAATGGGTTGAGGATCAGCCTCTTCATCCCGATCCTGATCCGGATCTCTATCCTCCCTGTCTCGATCCCGATCCCTATCTTGATCTCTTTCCCTGTCTCTATCATCGGGTGGATCCTGTCTGTCGTCGCCCGGTGGAGGGGTGTTATCCGTATCTTTTTCCCTATTGGGCAGAGCCTCCTTGTTAAAGGTTGGAGGGGACGCATCTTTATTTTTATCTTGAAGAGTCACAGCTCCCGGAACATTTTGATCCGAAGGAGGACTCAGTTGAACCTGAGTACTTTGTTGAACAGGTTCTAAATGGACCTGATGAACACGTTCATCACCGTCAGTCACGCTGAAAAAGTTTTTTACTATGTACGACATCGGACCGGAAGAAGAGTCACCTAGGATGTTTTTCAGTGAGTCAGCGACCACACCGAACATTTCACCATCAAAAAAAGTTTTTGCTATTCCTTGCTGGGAAAAGTCCAGAGGAGGCATATCAGGCTTTGAACCCGGAAAGGGTTTAGGCCGACCTCCAGGATCAAAATAGGGATGCAAACTGGAAGCCGAATAATCAACCCCATCCATTGGACAGGTAACATTCAGTGTGGAATAGGTGACCGTGACACCAATGGATTGAGAATCACATTTTTGAATCAAATGTGAAAGTTGACCTACACTATCTTCTTCATTCAATTGAATATTAAAAAACTGCTGCCCTTCATCCGTTTCAACCTGAACCCTCATATCTATTTTTGAAGATTCCTTCGTCGTTCGTATTTTTTCCGGTTCGGGTTCAATCAATTCAGAATCAGCTTCATCCTTTTTGAAAGTAGGGCTTGCGGGCCCTGACGCAGGAAGTGTCTCAACCGCAGCAATAACCAAGGGTGAACAAACAGCAAATAGCGTTGAGCAGGACAATGGAAACAACCAGGACCTTTTCATAACTGCCACCTCAGGCAAAAGAGGACATGGCAAGTATTGTAGAAGTCACTGGCAATGCAATCTTTTAACAAAAATGAAATAGAGGTTTTCAACTATGAACAATTACTACAACCGTATAGACAGGAATGTAATAAAACTGAAATAGTCACGCTATATTCTCCCGGCTGAAATTAGTTAGCTCAGTTCACTTTAAGTTGTATTTTTTCGGTACAGAATCATGAAAAAATTTATTGGAGCTATTGTTGCCGTCAGCATTTTACTGACTGGTTGCAACAAAGAGAGTGCTTCTACAGAAAGCACTGCTCAAAAACCCATCGACATCAATATGAGCCTGGTTTTTAGCCCTAACGAGCTGCTGACCCAGGAGCTGGTAAAAGCGACCGATAAAATTCGTGAGCGTACTGAAGGCGGCGTAAACATCACTGTCTTCCCTGGTGGCCAGTTGCCCGTTTATAAAGATAACCTTGAGCAGGTAGTAAACGGCGCAAACTGGATTGCAGTAGAAGACCTGACCTACCTGGGTGATTATGTACCGGACTTTGCCGCTCTGGCTGGCCCCATGCTTTACAACACCTATGACGAATACGTTGCCATGATGCAGACCGACCTGGTGAAAGGTCTGGAACAACAGGCAGAAGAGAAAGGTATCAAGGTCCTGAATCTGGATTACATGTTCGGATTCCGCCATATGATCACCAACAAAGAAATCAAAAGCTCTGATGACATCAAGGGCATGCGTATCCGTGTTCCACAGAGCCAGCTGTTCATCAGTACTCTGAAGGCGATGGGTGCTGCACCAGCCTCTCTGGCATTCCCTGAAACTTACGCGGGTGTTCAACAGGGCATCGTAAATGGCCTGGAAGGTTCCGTACTGACCATGTACTCCACCAAGATCTACGAAGTGGCCAAGAATATGTCCCTGACCAAGCACTTCCTGGGTTCAGTGGGTATCTACATCTCTCCCAAACTGTGGCAAAAGCTGACACCTGAACAGCAAACCATCGTTAATGAAGAGCTTTCTGCCGGTGCTCTCTCTAACAACAATGAACTGGTTCGACTGGAAGCTGAATACACCGAAAAGCTGAAAGAAGAAGGTGTTATTTTCAACGAAGCCGATACCACTGAGTTCAACACCCTGACCTCCAGGGTTTATGAAGAGTTCCCGGGCTGGAGTGAAGGCATTCACGAAACCATTATGAAAGAACTCACCAAAATCCGTGAGTCCAGCGCCAACTAAGGCCGGTAACACACAAGCGAAGGAATGCTGTTTTCAAATGTGAAAGCAGCATTTTTTCATTTGAGTCGCCCCGTTTCATTAACCACCTTGTGAGAGCCCATGCAAATACCATTTATCGGCACATGGCTGTTTAAGAACCTTGAAGAGATTCTGGCCTCAGCCGCCATCTCTGTCACCGTTCTAGTCGTTATCATCAACGTTATTCTGAGATACGGCTTTGGTTTTGTAGTTCCCTGGAGTGAAGAGTTATCCGTGATCTGCTTTGTATGGGCGGTCTACCTAGGTATCAGCTCCTGTTACAAGCACAAGCTCCACATGGGGGTTGATGTCATCGTAGCCATGCTGCCGGAGAGCGTAAAACCTGCTTTTCGCCTGTGTGTGCTGGTCCTGCTGCTGGGTCTTAATGCCATCATGACCTGGCTGAGTTTTGACTACCTGATGATCTCCACCAAATCGACTCCGGTCATGGGTCTGTCCTATTTCTACATCAACAGTGTGCTGCTGCTTTGCTTTGGCATGATGTGCCTGCACACCCTTCGCTTTATTGCCCAGGAAATAATGGAGATGCGCGCTTTGCGCAATGCAAAAGCCTGAAGCCACTTCAAGTCTGAACCGTTGTAACACTGAAGTTATTCAGGCAACGAATTTTGCAGAATTATTTTGAAAAACATTTTACTGAACCGCCTGATTATCACAGAAGGCTGGCACACGTTTTTCTCCCGATGGGCATCTTAACTGGAATAAAGTGATCTGATGGAAAGCTATATCCCGATATTTATCCTGTTTGTTCTATTTTTTTTGAACATTCCCATTGCCTTCTCGCTCATTGCAGCGGCAATGTCGTATTTTCTGTTTCTGAACAACTCCATCCCGGTCACCCTGGTGATGCAGAAGTTCACCTCTTCTGTGGAATCATTTCCACTGCTGGCGATCCCCTTCTTTATCATGGTGGGATCGGTCATGAATTACTCCGGCATCAGTCGAAGTCTGTTGTCGTTTGCTGACTCCCTCATTGGCCACAAAACGGGTGGCCTGGCTCAGGTCAATGTAGCCCTGAGTACTTTTATGGGAGGGATTTCCGGTTCCGCCAATGCCGATGCGGCCATGCAATCGAAGATTCTGGTTCCGGAAATGACCCAGAGAGGCTATGGCAAAGCATTTTCTGCGGCGGTAACGGCAGCCTCTTCAATCATCAGCCCAGTGATTCCACCCGGCATTAATCTGATTATTTTTTCTCTGCTGGCCGGTGTCTCTGTTCACAAAATGTTTATTGCCGGTTACGTCCCGGCACTGATGATGGCCACAGCCCTGATCGTGGTTATTGCCATTATCTCCAAGCGTCGTGGTTATAAACCATCTCGTGAAAAGGCCGCTTCTGCCGGAGAACGTTTCCAGCACTTTCTGAAAGCCACACCGGCCTTACTGATTCCCTTTGGCATTATTCTGGGAATGCGTTTTGGCTTGTTCACACCGACTGAAGCCGGTGCTATTGCGGTTCTGCTGTGTACCGTTGTCGGTCTGTTCATCTACAAAGAGCTGAAGATCGCCCACTTCCCGGCCATTCTGAAAGAAACCATACAGGGTACCGGCAGTGTTATTTTCATCATCATCGGTGCCATGGTGTTTGGCTATTACATGACTCTGGAGCAGATACCACAAAACATTGCTTCAGCACTGATTGACCTGACGGATAACAAACTGCTCCTGCTGTTGCTCATTAATGCTCTGCTGCTGGTGATTGGCATGTTCATCGAAGGCGGTGCAGCCATGATCATCCTGACACCCCTGTTGCTGCCCGCTGTATTGAATGCAGGAATCGATCCGGTTCATTTCGGTATTGTTGTCATCGTCAACATCATGATTGGTGGCGTAACCCCCCCTTTCGGCTCGATGATGTTTACCGTCTGTTCAATTCTTAAAGTACGTCTGACCGACTTTATAAAGGAAGTTTACCCACTGCTGCTGGCTCTGCTGGCCGTACTGATGATCCTGACTTTCTTCGAAGATGTGGCGCTCTTCCTGCCTAACCTGATGACCTGACTTTTCCGGCATGAGTGAGGCATTGTGCTTCACTCATGAAAAGAACGAATTATTACTGCAAGAAGCTATCTAACAGCGATGACAGAACTGAATCAAAACTGGAAACATGTTGAGTGGGTGCTGACCGACGTCGACGATACCCTGACCTGTGAAGGCCACTTGCCACCCGAAACTCTGGTTGCCTTGAAAAAGCTGCAGGATGCAGGCATTAAGGTAATCGCTGTGACAGGTGCCTGTGCCGGATGGTGTGACCACATTGCTCAGCTATGGCCTGTAAATGTGGTTCTGGGGGAGAACGGTGCTTTTATTCTCGAGAAGAAAGGTGGGTTTCTGACTATCCAGGCGGATCGCGATCTGGAAGAAATTCGTCAGAAGCAGGGAGAACTGAAGACACAGGTTCTGGAAATTCTGAAAGACTACCCTGACCTGAATCTAACCCTGGATCAGTCCTACCGACTGTGTGAAGTGGCGATTGATATTGGCCAGAACCGTCCAAAAGTGGATCATGGGATCATTGAAGAAATTGTGGCACGTATTCACAAACTGGGAGCTCATGCCACAGCCAGTTCAATCCATATTAATGCCTGGTACGGAGAGCACTCCAAGCGGATTACTTCACTGGCATACCTGGAAGCAAAAGGTCTGAGTCAGAGCGATATCCTGACCAAGACCTGCTATGCCGGTGACTCCATGAATGATCAGCAAATGTTTGAGTATTTACCTCTGTCTGTGGGTGTGGCCAACATCAAAAAGTACTGGGATAAACTGTCTCATAAACCGTCTGTGGTTATGAGTCAGCCCGGTGGCTATGGGTTTGCAGAATTCACTGAAGCTCTGCTGGCTTTGAAGGCTTGAAGGCTTGAAGGCTTGAAGGCTTGAAGGCTTGAACAGCAGGTTATTTTTTCCTAGGAGTCTGTCGGACTTAGCCGACCGTAGCGAGGAAAAGTCCGGTTTGAGACAGTTTTTATGATTATTTGAGGCGAATAGCGAGCTATTCAACGAAAAGAATCATAAAAAATGGCCAAATCAG
>NZ_JBPCXO010000486.1:0-2226 GCF_051008435.1 Endozoicomonas sp.
TGGCGCTATTATTTGTTGCAGTGCGCCGGGGCATTTCGTGCCAGAGCCTTGCAGCTCTGGCAGTTGGTGTTAAGGCCTCAGGGAGCAGCGCTTGAGCGTTATGATGCTCCGCGATGAAGGCGATCAGAAGATCGCCTGGTAAAGGAAGCCAGCTCCCACGGCCATGGACAAAATGACGACCAGGAAGGCAATGATCATTTTGTTCTTGAACAGGGACTTCAGCAAAATGACTTCAGTCAGGCTGGCACCGGCGCTGCCAATGATCAAAGCCATCACTGCTCCAAGCCCCATGCCCTTGGCTGCCAAAGCTGAGCTAAGAGGAATCACGGCTTCTGCACGAATGTAGAGTGGGATGCCAATGATGGCTGCGACAGGAATAGCGAATGGATTGCTGTCACTGGCCACACGGGCAACAAACTCAGTAGGCATGAAGCCATAGATAGTAGAGCCCAAAGCAATGCCTCCTATCAGGTAAGGCAGTACTTTTTTAAAGTCTTTCCAGGTTGTGTCCCACACTCTTTTCCAGAGAGATGGTTTTGATTGACCACCGCAGCCGCTCTGGCATGAGGAGGTTGCAGGTGTCGTATAGGCCTCTGCTTTCACATATTTCTCAAAGCCCAGCTTTTCCAGCGTGTAACCAGCAATGACCGAGACGCCCATTGCGATGGCAAAATAGAAGACTGTGACCTGTAAACCAAAAGTGATCGCAAACAGACCAATGATGATCGGATTAAGCAAAGGACTGGCAAAAAGAAAACCATCATGGTGCCAAAACCTGCCTGAGCTCGAAGCAATCCTTTCAGAAAAGGAATGGTCGAGCAGGAGCAGAAGGGGGTAATAGCGCCGAGAAAAGCGGCAAGAATATAACCTTTACCTTTGCGGCAGCTCAGGAGCTCTCTGATTTTTTCAGGGGGAATGTAAGTCTGAAGAATCCCCACCAGATAGCTGATGGCAAGAAAAAGCACAGTCAGCTCTGCTGCCAGGAACACAAACATGCCCAGAGTGTCACTCAGTGCCTGGCTTTCAATGAAGGATGTATCAATCATAATACTGATCTCCATAATTCCAGAATAATCGAAATATAAATTTATCCGTTGTTTGGGTCAATATATTTCTAGTAATATCGAATTATTGTTTAATGGCTAGGAAAACTCATGGACATAGAAGCAGTGGCAAAAGCCTTGAAAGAACTGGGGCATCCGACTCGGCTGGCGATTTTTCAGAAAGTGGTTCGTGCCGGTTTTCAGGGAGTTGCAGTAGGGCAGTTGCAGGAACACTTATCCGTACCCGGCTCAACCCTTTCTCATCATATCTCCAGCCTGGCTTCTGCAGGTCTTCTGACCCAGCGCAGGGAAGGGAGAACACTTTACTGTGTCGCTGAATTTGATCGGTTGGAATCGGTGATAGGCTTTTTGCAGGATGAATGCTGTCTGGATGAAGAAAAGCAGCCTTGAAACTTCCTTCCTGGGAGAGTCAACAATGCTGCACCATTAGCAATGAAGGTGCTCGTTACTCTGTGCAATATCGACTGCTATAAAGCCAAGGGTAAATTCATAGTTCATCAGGAGAGCGAATATCGTTGGGTGTTGCGGGCTGGCTACCCCCCAGAAGCTGAATAGGAAAAAATCGTAAACCTTCTTCTGTAATCATTCGAATGACGCCATAAGCCATTCCGATACCACCTCCTATGCCAGTACCTAAAGTGACAAAAATACAACACGATAAAGCAGCAATGACTCCGTAGTCTTTTGCCTCACTGGCAACATCATAGGGGCCGTCGTGTATGCCATGAAGAAATCCGATGGAGAGGGGGATCATTGTTCCAAAGGAGACTCCAACCGTGGCTCCATATTCTGCACCAGTCAAAGTGGTCTCGAGGGTGGAGTGGATGTGTCGAAGGATTCGGTCTGAAACTGCATCCGCTACTTTTTGTTCTTGTGGCGTAATGGGAATGTCTGGAGAAGCCGGGAGTTTTTGAAAAGAATTCAGTACGAAAAGCGTAAGAAAGATGAAAAGGTTCAGTTTGCGCTGCAGCTTCATACCAACCTCTTGAATGTATCAGTAGTGATATGTTGTCGTATTTAGTGGGAAGCTTTTCTAGTCTAGGAGCCTGTCGGACTTATGCTTTCGAGCATAAATTTCAGTAGAACGAGTCGAATTATTCGATGGATTCGTGAGAATAGTTGACCTATTTAATCGAATTCATCGAATAATTGGGCCGTTCTT